>NZ_JBHVWC010000050.1:0-76983 GCF_042882445.1 Kitasatospora sp. NPDC058218
GCGCGCGGGGGCAGGGCGACGGCGCCCGGAAGGCCGGCCGCACCGGGCGTCGGCGCGCCGGCGGGCCCGGACGCGGCGCCGGCCGCCGCGTCGGACGCGGGCCCGGGCTCGGACGGGTCGGCGAGGCCGGCGGAGGAGACGGTTCCGGTGCTCATGCGCCCATGCTGTCGCGCCCGCCGACCAGGGGGAATTCCCCTATCGGGTGGTTCGGGCGGACGTCTGTCCGCCCGTTCACTCCTCCGGGTTGAACAGCGCCACCACGTCCCCCGCGGTGAGCCGCTCCAGGGAGTCCGGCGCCGCGTCGAGCGGGCCGGGGTAGAGCCGGTAGAGGGCGCCCGAGGCACCGTCCGGAGCCGGGAGGTCGGCGTGCACCAGCGCGGCGAGCACCCGGCTCCGGGCGAGCCGTCCGGCCAGCGCGCGGGCGGTGTCGTCGGCCGGGGCGGTCACCCTGTCGTCCGGTGCGCGCCCCTCGCGCAGCCGGGCGGCGAAGGCGGCCACCGGCTCATCCGCGGCCCGGCGGTAGGAGCTGACCACGCCGCCGGAGCGGTCGCGGACCAGTACCTCGTCGGTGCGGGCGGCGGCGCCGGCACAGGCGAGGTCCCAGAGCGTGGCGCGGGAGCCCTCGGCGAAGTGCGCCGCGACGTCCGCGGCGAGGGTGCCGATCCGGTCCCGGTACCGCCAGACGTTGTGGAAGCCGCCGGAGGCACCGGTGTTGAGGTCGGTCCAGGTGTAGCTGCGCCGCGCCAGGTCGACGATCATCGGCACGCAGACCTTGGCGTCCCCGCTCAGGTCGAGTCGCTGCCGGACGGCCGCGGGGTGGAACCGGTCGCCGCGGTGGCGGGCCGCCGTGCCCTCGTCCAGCTCCATGAACCCGGCGAAGGCGTCAGCCAGTTCCTCGAACGGGATGTCGTTGTAGCTGAAGACCACGACCACCGCGTACCGGGCGCCGGCGCCGGCCAGCGCGGGCAGGTCCAGGTCGACGAACTCGGTGGCGCCGTGCGGCGGCGGGGCCGAGGTGAAGTCGCCGGAGTGCACGGCGGCGCTCGGGCCGTGCACCAGGTGGGTGTAGTCGCAGAGGCCGGTGAACTGCCACCGGTCGTCGTACAGCGCCACCGAGAGGTCCAGGTCGACCCGCTGGCGCTGCTGCTGCGTCCAGTGCAGGAAGAGCCGGACGCGGCCGCCGTCCGGCAGCCGCTGGACGCTGCCGCGCGGCACCGCGACCAGCGTCCTGGCGGCGGCCCGCTCGGCGAACGGGACCACCAGATCGGCCAGGCCCTCGTCCAGGACGGCGAGTTCGACGCGCTCGTGCTGCCCGGCCCGGCGCAGCAGTTCGGCCTCGATCAGCGCGCAGACGGGTGCGCTGAGCCCGGCCGGGACGGCGGTGCCCCAGTCGTCGCGGGCGTGCGCCAGTGCGACCCGCCCGCGCGGGAAGTAGAGCCGGCGCTCACCGATCTCGCGCGGGGCGCGCAGCCGCCCGTACGCGCCGAGCAGCGGGCCGGGCGCGACCGCGCGCAGGGCCGCCGGGAGGGCGTCCTCCAGTACGGCGGGCAGCGGCTCGCCCGGGCTCCAGGAGGCGTGCACCCGCAGCAGGTGGTGCAGCCGGCGGACCAGCTCGCCCGGGCGGCGGGCCAGCAGCCGGACGGCGGCGCGCACGTCGCCACCGGCCAGGGCCCGCTCGACCTCGGCGGCGAAGGTGCTGACGACCAGCCGGGTGTGACCGGCCGGGGTCGCGTTGATCCGCAGCGGCGCGGGCGCCTCGCCCAGTTGCGGGCCGAGGCCGTGCAGGTCGAGGTCACTCTGCCGGAGCACGGCGAACGCGGCGGCCGCGTACGGGAAGCGCTCGCGGTACTCGTAGGGGTGGAGCAGTTCGCCGGCGCGCAGCCAGGCCTGGCGGTGCCGGCCGAGGTCCTCGGCGACGGTGCCGACCGGGAGCGCGTCGAGGACGGCCAGCAGGTCGCGGCGGAGCGGGCGGGGCAGGGTGCGCAGCCGCAGGCCCTTGGCGGTGGCGGGCAGCAGGTCGGGCTCGACGCCGGACCAGGCCCAGATCAGCCGCAGCACGTCGGTGGCGGTGGTGAGCCGGTCCGCGAGCAGCGGGCGGGCGGCCTCCGGGTCGCGGCGCAGCAGCGCGGCGAGCACGGTGGCACGGCTCTCCCGGACCGGAATGTCCGCCGGCAGCCAGTCGGCCGGGTCTGCGGGCACCAGGTGGAGCAGCAGCGCGAGGTCCTCGCGGTCCTGCGGGTCGAGCGGTGTGCGGCGGGCCAGCAGCCGGCGGGCCTCGGCGGCGGCGAGGGCGGCCCGGTCGGTGCCCCCGGCCAGGCGCAGCGGGCGGAGCAGGGCGGCGGGGCCGTGCTCGCGGGCGGCGTTGCGGACGGACTTGGCGTCCAGCGGGAGGTGGCGCCCGGCGGCGATCGGGGTGCCGCAGAGCGGGCAGGCCCGGCCGTCGCCGTGGATCTCCAGCTCGTCGTGGCAGTCGTCGCAGACCAGGTGGGCGCAGGGCGCGAGGGCGCCGATGCCGCGTTCGGCGCCGGTGCGCTCGCAGACGGCGCAGGGCTGGTCCGGCTGGTTGAGCAGGAAGGCGCGGACCTGCGCGGAGTAGTAGGCGTGCGCGTGGTCGGGCACGCCGCCCGGGAACCGGGCGAACAGCGGCCGGTGCCGGCGGTCGGCGCCGGTCAGCCCGTCGAGGCGCCGCAGCAGCGCCTGCCCGGTCTCGGCCAGCTCGGCCGGGCGCAGTCGCCCGAGCGCGGCCCGCAGCGGCACGGTCAGCAGGTGTCCGCGCAGCGCGAGGTCGGCCTCCAGTGCGAGCAGCCCCCGCGCGCTCCACGGGTCCGGCTCTCCCGCCGCGTCGTCTGCGACGGCGACGGCGACGGCGACGGCGCCGTGGTGGCGCAGCAGCAGCGCGTCGAGGCCGGTTTCGGGCATGGCGGCGGTCTGCTTCTTCACTGGTGGATCCCCCGGAGATATGACGAAGCGGGGGCGGAGAGTGGGCGCACTCGGTTCATTTAAAAGTGAGTGAGAAGGAAGCACGCCGCGGAGCCGCCCCCGCGCCGCCCACCCTAGCGGCGGCCGCCGACGGCGCCGAGCGAATTTCCGCCGCCCGCCCGCCCGGCCCGGTCGGGCGGCGGCGCGAAGAGGCCGTGCCCAACCCCTTCCTACTGGCGAGTAGCTTCGCTACAGTGTCGGCACGCACCACCGTCGGGCTTCGGGAGCCGCACCGACGGGGTCGTCGGCCGGCGCGCGTGATCGTGCGGAACGGGCCGACGGCGGGCGGTGCGTCTTCACCGGTCGGTGCCGCGGATCGCGGCGGGCCGGATTCTCTCCTCGTATCAGAGCCGCTTCCTTTCACCTCGAGCGCCTGAGTACCACGGCACACCCGCAGCACGGCCGGAGCGGACCGGCGGCTGCGCCGGTGGGCCGCAACCGTCATCTCCCCAGCCCCCGCGCGCGGACCCTCCTCCGCCGGCGCGTCCGCCGGAGCGCGCGCGGGCCCTTATGACAAGGAGTCAGGACAGATGGAGCGTCCCTTCCCCACGGTCGCCGTGGTCGGCCTCGGCACGATGGGTGCCGGCGTCGCGGTCGCGGTCGCGCAGAGCGGCCGCCGAGTGATCGGCATCGAGGCCAACGAGGACTCCGCCGCCCGGGCCCTGGCCCGGATCGAGGAGGCGACGGCACACGCCGTCGCCCGGGAGCGGATCACCGCCGAGGACCGGACCGCGCTGCTCGCGCGGATCTCGGTGGGCCACCTGCTCGACGCCGCCGCCGCGGCGGACCTGGTGATCGAGGAGGTCCCCGAGCAGCTGGAGCTGAAGCGGGAGCTCTTCACCGAGCTGGACCGGATCTGCCCGCCCGCGACGGTGCTGGCCACCGGCACCACCGCACTGTCGGTGACCCGGATCGCCGCCGCCACCGGGCGCCCGGAGCGCGTGCTGGGCCTGCACTTCTTCAACCCGGTGCACACCATGAAGCTGGTCGAGGTGGTCCGCACCGTGCTGACCGCCCCACAGGTCGCCGAGGACGCCGCGGCGTTCGCCCGCGGCCTCGGCAAGGAACCGGTGGCGGCGGGCGACCGGGCCGGCTTCGTGGTGAACGGGCTGCTCTTCGCGTACCTCAACCAGGCCGCCGCGATGTTCGAGTCCAGGTACGCCACCCGCGAGGACATCGACGCCGCGATGCGGCTCGGCTGCGGGCTGCCGATGGGGCCGCTGGCGCTGCTCGACCTGATCGGCGTGGACACCGCGCGGACCGTCCTGGAGGCGATGTACGAGCAGTCCCGGGACCGGCTGCACGCGCCCGCGCCGATCCTCGGCCAGCTGGTGGCCGCCGGGCTGCTGGGCCGCAAGTCCGGCCGGGGCTTCTACACCTACGAGGCGCCCGGCTCGTCCAAGGCGGTCGACGCCGCCACCGGACCGGCCCGGGCGAAGGTGCCCGGGCGGGAGGTGCGCGGCGTCGGCGTCTGCGGCTCGGGCACCATGGCCACCGGCATCGTCGAGGTGTTCGCCAAGGCCGGGTACCCGGTGCTGCTGGCCGCCCGCAGCCAGGAGAAGGCCGAGAGGGCCAAGGCGCAGCTGGCCAGGTCGCTGGAGCGCTCGGTGTCCAAGGGCCGGCTGACCGAGGAGCAGCGGGACGCGGCGCTGGCACTGGTGACGCCGGTCGGGCAGTACACCGAGCTGGCCGGGGTCGACCTGGTGGTCGAGGCGGTGGCCGAGGACCTCGCGGTCAAGCGCGAGCTGTTCGCCACCCTGGACAAGATCGTCAAGCCGGGCGCGGTGCTCGCCACCACCACCTCCTCGCTGCCGGTGATCAGCTGCGCGGCGGCCACCTCGCGGCCGCAGGACGTGATCGGCCTGCACTTCTTCAACCCGGCGCCGGCCATGAAGCTGGTCGAGGTGGTCTCCACCGTGCTGACCGCGCCGGACGTCACCGCGACGGCGCTGGAGGTCTGCGCGAAGGTGCGCAAGCACCCGGTGGAGTGCGGTGACCGGGCCGGGTTCATCGTGAACGCGCTGCTCTTCCCCTACCTGAACGACGCCGTGCGGATGCTGCAGGAGCACTACGCGACGGTGGACGACATCGACACCGCCATGAAGCTCGGCTGCGGCTACCCGATGGGCCCGTTCGAGCTGCTGGACGTGGTCGGCCTGGACGTCTCGCTGACCATCGAGCAGGTGCTGCACCAGGAGTTCCGCGAGCCGGGCCTGGCGGCCGCACCGCTGCTGGAGCACCTGGTGGCGGCCGGCTGCCTGGGCCGCAAGACCGGCCGCGGCTTCCGCGACCACGCGCGCCGGTGACCACGCCGTCGGTCGGGGGCGCCGCGCCCCTCGGCGCGGGCCCCGCCGGCCCGGCGCCGGTCCAGCCGGGGCAGCCCGGATACGGCCCGCCGCGCACCGGCTGGAGCCCCGGGGCGGTGTCGGCGCGCTGGCCGAGACCGGCCGTGACCGGCCCGGTCGCGCCGGTACGGCGGGGAAGGCCCGCGGCCCCGGCCCCGGGGGCGTGTAGCGTTCCGGGCATGGATCGGGTTCAGTCAGCCTCCCCTCAGCACTCCGCCGTACCGCGCGGCGCCGACCGGCCGGCCGGGTCCGGCGCCGAGGCGGGTCCGGGCAACCGCCGGGCGGCCGCGCAGCGCCAGCAGATGCGTCAGGACCTGGCCACGGCCGCGATGGAGCTGTTCGCGTCGCAGGGCTACGAGGAGACCACGGTCGACCAGATCGCCGCGGCCGCCGGGGTGGCCCGGCGGACCTTCTTCCGGTACTTCCGGTCCAAGGAGGAGGCGATCTTCCCGGACCACGACGACACCCTCGTCCGGGTGGCCGACCTGCTGGCCAGCGCCGAGCCCGACGAGCACCCGCTGGACGTGGTCTGCCGGGGCATCAAGGAGGTGCTGCGGATGTACGCCTCCACCCCGGCGGTCTCGGTCGCCCGGTACCAGCTGATCCGTCAGGTGCCGGCGCTGCGCGAGCGGGAGATCGCCGTGGTGGCCCGGTACGAGCGGCTGTTCACCCGCTACCTGCTGGGCCGGTTCGACACCGGCGGCGAGATCCCCTCGGGCTGGCAGCGGGCCGGCGAGGATGACTCGATGCTGGCCGAGGTGTCGGCGGCGGCGGTCGTCGCGGCCCACAACCACGTCCTGCGGCGCTGGCTGAGGGCCGGCGGCCGGGGTGACGTGGAGGCGCAGCTGGACCACTCCTTCGAGGTGATCCGGCGGACCTTCTGGGCCGCCGCCCCGCCCGGGGTAAGACGGCGTGGGGCCCTGGTGGCACCCGGTGCCAGTGTGACGCTCCTGGAGGGGGCGGCCGCGAGCGCACTGAGTGCCAGCCCCGGAGGTGAGGTACTCATCACAGTGGCCCGGACCGACGCCCCGCTGGACGTCGTGGTGGACAGCATCCGGGCCGCGCTGAGCAGCGCCAGGGAGGCCTGACCAGCAGCGTTTCCGCAGGTAGAAGCAGCATTGAGGGCCCGTGCCGGATCTCCGGCACGGGCCCTCCGCGCGTCCGCCGGGGGGCCCTCGAACGCGGATTTGATTCACCTGAATTGGTGACACCCGGTGTCTTTACGAGTGGCACAGGGTGCCACTACCTTGTTACCCACCAGTCGCGGCGCCGCGGCTCCCCACCTCGGCGCGCCGTCGTCCGGCGCTCCCACACCCCGGGAGCTGTGTCCAGCCAGGTCCACCGCCAGGCCCCTTGCCAGACCCACCAACCACCCATCTCAGCGAAGCCGGTGTCCGCTCCCGGCTCCCCCAGACGCCCTGTGCCCCTCACACAGGTACGCCTTCGGAGGCAGCCATGAAGGAAATCCTCGACGCGATCCTCAGCTCCGACAGCACCGCGGCGGACTTCGCCGCGCTCAAGCTGCCGGAGTCCTACCGGGCGGTGACGCTCCACAAGGACGAGGAGCAGATGTTCGCCGGCCTCGACAGCCGCGACAAGGACCCCCGCAAGTCCCTCCACCTCGACGAGGTCGCCCTGCCCGAGCTGGGCCCGGGCGAGGCACTGGTCGCCGTCATGGCCAGCGCCGTGAACTACAACACCGTGTGGAGCTCGATCTTCGAGCCGGTCTCCACCTTCGGCTTCCTGGAGCGCTACGGCCGGCTCTCCCCGCTCACCAAGCGCCACGACCTGCCGTACCACGTGCTCGGCTCGGACCTCGCGGGCGTGGTGCTGCGCACCGGCGCCGGGGTCAACGCCTGGAAGCCCGGCGACGAGGTCGTCGCGCACTGCCTCTCGGTCGAGCTGGAGTCCTCCGACGGCCACAACGACACGATGATGGACCCGGAGCAGCGGATCTGGGGCTTCGAGACCAACTTCGGCGGCCTGGCCCAGCTGGCCCTGGTGAAGACCAATCAGCTGATGCCCAAGCCCGCGCACCTGACCTGGGAGGAGGCCGCCTCCCCCGGTCTGGTCAACTCCACCGCCTACCGCCAGCTGGTCTCGCAGAACGGCGCGGGCATGAAGCAGGGCGACAACGTGCTGATCTGGGGCGCCAGCGGCGGCCTCGGCTCGTACGCCACCCAGTACGCGCTGGCCGGCGGCGCCACCCCGATCTGCGTGGTCTCCAACGCCCAGAAGGCCGAGATCTGCCGGGCCATGGGCGCCGAGGCGATCATCGACCGCTCCGCCGAGGGCTACAAGTTCTGGAAGGACGAGAACACCCAGGACCCGCGCGAGTGGAAGCGCCTGGGCAGCCGGATCCGCGAGCTGACCGGCGGCGAGGACGTGGACATCGTCTTCGAGCACCCGGGCCGCGAGACCTTCGGCGCCTCGGTGTACGTCACCCGCAAGGGCGGCACCATCGTCACCTGCGCCTCCACCTCCGGCTACATGCACCAGTACGACAACCGCTACCTGTGGATGTCGCTGAAGAAGATCGTCGGCTCGCACTTCGCCAACTACCGCGAGGCCTGGGAGGCCAACCGCCTGGTGGCCAAGGGCAAGATCCACCCGACCGTGTCCAAGGTCTACAGCCTCGACCAGTCCGGCCAGGCCGCGCTCGACGTGCACCAGAACAAGCACCAGGGCAAGGTCGGCGTGCTCTGCCTCGCCCCGTCCGAGGGCCTGGGCGTGCGCAACGCCGAGCTGCGCGAGAAGCACCTGCCCGCGATCAACCTGTTCCGCGAGGCCTCCGAGCGGACCGAGCGGTCCAGCCGCGACATCTAAGGCGATCCGATGACTGATCAGAAGCGTGATCGGCCCTGGCTGATGCGGACCTACGCGGGGCACTCCACCGCGAGCGACTCCAACGCGCTCTACCGGAAGAACCTCGCCAAGGGCCAGACCGGGCTCTCGGTGGCCTTCGACCTGCCGACCCAGACGGGCTACGACTCCGACCACATCCTCGCCCGCGGCGAGGTCGGCCGGGTCGGCGTGCCGGTGGGCCACGTCGGGGACATGCGCACCCTGTTCGACGGCATCCCGCTCGAACAGACCAACACCTCCATGACGATCAACGCCACCGCGATGTGGCTGCTGGCGCTCTACCAGGTGGTCGCCGAGGAGCAGGGCGCCGACATCGCCAAGCTCACCGGCACCACCCAGAACGACATCGTCAAGGAGTACCTGTCGCGCGGGACGCACGTCTTCCCGCCCGGGCCGTCCGTGCGCCTGATCACCGACATGATCGCCTACACGGTCGGGAACATCCCCAAGTGGAACCCGATCAACATCTGCAGCTACCACCTGCAGGAGGCCGGGGCCACCCCGGTCCAGGAGATCGCCTACGCGATGTGCACCGCGATCTCGGTGCTGGACGCGGTGCGCGACTCCGGCCAGGTGCCGGCCGAGCGGATGGGCGAGGTGGTCGCCCGGATCTCCTTCTTCGTCAACGCCGGCGTGCGCTTCGTCGAGGAGATGTGCAAGATGCGCGCCTTCGCCCAGCTCTGGGAGAAGGTCACGCTGGAGCGCTACGGAATCCAGGACGCCAAGCAGCGCCGCTTCCGCTACGGGGTCCAGGTCAACTCGCTGGGCCTGACCGAGGCGCAGCCGGAGAACAACGTCCAGCGGATCGTGCTGGAGATGCTCGCCGTCACGCTCTCCAAGGACGCCCGGGCCCGGGCCGTGCAGCTGCCCGCCTGGAACGAGGCGCTCGGCCTGCCCCGCCCGTGGGACCAGCAGTGGTCGCTGCGGATCCAGCAGGTGCTCGCCTACGAGTCCGACCTGCTGGAGTACGGGGACATCTTCAACGGCTCCGAGGTGATCGAGACCAAGACCGCCTCGCTGCTGGCCGGCGCGGAGGCCGAGATCGCCAAGGTGCTGGAGATGGGCGGGGTCATCCCGGCCGTCGAGTCCGGCTACCTCAAGTCCAACCTGGTCGCCTCGCACGCCGCCCGCCGGGCCCGGATCGAGTCCGGCGAGGACAAGATCATCGGGGTCAACTGCTTCGACACCACCGAGGAGAGCCCGCTCACGGCCGACCTCGACACCGCGATCATGGTGGTCGACCCGGCCTCCGAGCAGTCCGTGCTCGCCGCCCTGGAGCAGTGGCGCGGGGGCCGCGACGAGGCCGCCGCCCAACTGGCCCTGGACGAGCTGAAGCGCGTCGCGGTCACCGAGGCCAACCTGATGCCCGCCACGCTCGCCTGCGCCCGTGCCGGGGTCACCACCGGCGAGTGGTCCTTCGCCCTGCGCGAGGTCTTCGGCGAGTACCGCGCGCCCACCGGCGTCGGCGGCGCCCCGGTCGCGGTGGCGGCCGAGCCCGGCGGCGAGCTGGCCGCCGTCCGCGAGGCGGTCACCGCGACCGCCGCCGAGCTGGGCGCCGGCAAGCTGCGCCTGCTGGTCGGCAAGCCCGGCCTGGACGGCCACTCCAACGGCGCCGAACAGATCGCCGTCCGGGCCCGCGACGCCGGGTTCGAGGTGGTCTACCAGGGCATCCGGCTCACGCCCGAGCAGATCGTCTCCGCCGCCGTCGCGGAGGACGTGCACTGCGTGGGCCTGTCGATCCTCTCCGGGGCCCACCCCGAGCTGGTACCCGACGTCCTGCACCGGCTGCGTCGGGCCGGGGTGGAGGATGTGCCAGTGATCGTGGGTGGCATCATCCCGGCAGCGGACGGCGAGGCTCTCAAGGCCGCCGGCGTGGCTGCCGTGTTCACCCCGAAGGACTTCGGCATCACGACCATCATCGGCCGGATCGTGGACGAGATCCGGCTGGCCAACAGGCTCCAGCCGTGGACGCCCGCAGCCGCCGCGACGACCACCAGCTGACCCCGGAAGGACTGACCCACCCTCATGGCAACCGTCAACAGGCTCCGCCCCCGCCGCTCCTGCCTGGCCGTGCCGGGCTCCAACCCGCGCTTCCTGGAGAAGGCCCAGGGCCTCCCGGCCGACCAGGTCTTCCTCGACCTGGAGGACGCCTGCGCCCCGCTGGTCAAGGAGAGCGCCCGGCACAACATCGTCGACGCGCTGAACAACGGCGACTGGGGCAAGAAGACCAAGGTCGTCCGCGTCAACGACTGGACCACCCACTGGACGTACCGCGACGTGATCACGGTCGTCGAGGGCGCCGGCCCCAACCTCGACTGCATCATGCTGCCGAAGGTCCAGGACGCCGAGCAGGTCAAGGCGCTCGACCTGCTGCTCACCCAGATCGAGAAGACCATGGGCTTCGAGGTCGGCAAGATCGGCATCGAGGCGCAGATCGAGAACGCCAAGGGCCTGATCAACGTCGACGCGATCGCCGAGGCCTCCCCGCGCCTGGAGACGATCATCTTCGGCCCGGCCGACTTCATGGCCTCGATCAACATGAAGTCCCTGGTGGTCGGCGAGCAGCCGGCCGGCTACCCGGCCGACGCCTACCACTACATCCTGATGCGCATCCTGATGGCCGCCCGCGCCAACGACCTGCAGGCCATCGACGGCCCCTACCTGCAGATCCGCAACCAGGAGGGCTACCGCGAGGTGGCCGGCCGCGCCGCCGCGCTCGGCTTCGACGGCAAGTGGGTGCTCCACCCGGACCAGGTCGCCGCCGCGAACGAGATCTTCTCGCCCTCGCAGGAGGACTACGACCACGCCGAGCTGATCCTCGACGCCTACGACTGGTGCACCTCCGAGGCGGGCGGCGCCAAGGGCTCCGCGATGCTCGGTGACGAGATGATCGACGAGGCCAGCCGCAAGATGGCCCTGGTCATCGCCGGCAAGGGCCGCGCCGCCGGGTTCCAGCGCACCTCCAAGTTCGAGCCCCCGCAGGCCTGACCTCCTAAGGACCACTGAGATGCAGTTCGGACGCACCTACGAGGAGTTCGAGGTCGGCGCTGTCTACAAGCACTGGCCCGGCAAGACGGTCACCGAGTACGACGACCACCTCTTCTGTCTGCTCACCATGAACCACCACCCGCTCCACATGGACACCAACTATGCGGAGAAGACGACCGACTTCGGCAAGAACGTCGTGGTGGGCAACTACATCTACTCGCTGCTGCTCGGCATGTCCGTCCCGGACGTCTCCGGCAAGGCGATCGCCAATCTGGAGATCGAGTCGCTGCGCCACATCGCGCCGACCTTCCACGGCGACACCCTCTACGGCGAGACCGTCGTGCTCGACAAGTGGCCGTCCAAGTCCAAGGACGACCGCGGCATCGTGTACGTCGAGACCAAGGGCTACAAGCAGGACGGCACGGTCGTCTGCGTCTTCCGCCGCAAGGTGATGGTGCCGACCGCGACGTACATCAAGGAGCGCGGCGGCGAGCAGCCCGGCCGTCCCACTCCCCTGTCGTAGGCCCTGCCGACCGAGCCCGCACCTCCCAGAGCTCCGGACGGGTAGGCCGCCGTCATCGGCCGATCCCCACCCCGGTACCGGGGGCCCTGCTGCCGTAGCCACGCCGGCAGGGCCCCCGGAAATCCCCCCCCCGCCAGTTCTTCCCTCCCCCCACCCTCTTCCCTTTCGCCACAGGAGCCGCACGATGGGACGCCTCGCACAGACCGACGGCCTGACCGAGATCCAGCGGGACATCCTCGCCACCGTGCGGGATTTCGTCGACAAGGAGATCATTCCGGTCGCGACCGAGCTGGAGCACAAGGACGAGTACCCCACCGCCATCGTCGAGGGGATGAAGCAGCTCGGCCTCTTCGGGCTCACCATTCCCGAGGAGTACGGCGGCCTCGGCGAGTCGCTGCTGACCTACGCCCTGGTGGTGGAGGAGATCGCGCGCGGCTGGATGTCCGTCTCCGGCATCGTCAACACCCACTTCATCGTGGCCCACATGATCAACGCGCACGGCACCCAGGAGCAGAAGGACCACTTCCTGCCGAAGATGGCCGCCGGCGAAATCCGCGGCGCCTTCTCGATGTCCGAGCCGGGCCTCGGCTCCGACGTTTCCGCGATCTCCACCAAGGGCGTCAAGGACGGCGACTCCTACGTCCTCAACGGCCAGAAGATGTGGCTCACCAACGGCGGCACCTCCACCCTGGTCGCGGTGCTCTGCAAGACCGACGAGGGCGGCAACTCCCCGTACAAGAACATGACCACCTTCCTGATCGAGAAGACGGCGGGCTTCGGCCCGAACCCGACCGTCCCCGGCCTCACCGTGCCCGGGAAGATCGAGAAGATGGGCTACAAGGGCGTCGACACCACCGAGCTGATCCTGCAGGACGTCCGCGTCCCGGCCGACCGCGTCCTCGGCGGCGTCCCGGGCAAGGGCTTCTACCAGATGATGGACGGCGTCGAGGTCGGCCGGGTCAACGTGGCCGCGCGCGGCTGCGGCGTCGCCCGCCGCGCCTTCGAGCTGGGCATCTCCTACGCCCAGCAGCGGTCCACCTTCGGCAAGAAGATCGCCGAGCACCAGGCGATCCAGTTCAAGCTCGCCGAGATGGCCACCAAGGTCGAGGCCGCCCACCAGATGATGGTGATGGCCGCCCGCAAGAAGGACAGCGGCGAGCGCAACGACCTCGAGGCCGGCATGGCCAAGTACCTCGCCTCCGAGTACTGCAAGGAGGTCGTCGAGGACGCCTTCCGCATCCACGGCGGCTACGGGTTCTCCAAGGAGTACGAGATCGAGCGCCTCTACCGCGAGGCCCCGATGCTGCTCATCGGTGAAGGTACTGCGGAGATCCAGAAGATGATCGTCGGACGTCGTCTGCTGGAGGAGTACCGCATCGCGGAGTGAGGACGACCAGTACGAAGACTCGCCCGGGCGGCGCGGTGACGCTCCGCAGGGCGGGTTGACGGCCCGGTGACGGCCGGTCGACGGGCGTGCGGGCCCGTCCCGGCACCCCGCCGTGCCACCAAAGGCCCCGGCCTGGTCCGCCTGGGGTCCGGCACGGCTCCCGAAGCGGCCGTAGGGCGTACAGCTGCTGTCACGCGCCTTACGGCCGCTTCGGCGCACCCTGCGCCCGCCCCCTGCGCCGACGCCCTCGGGGTTCCGTCGGCATGCCTGTTGAGACAAGAGTCACCAGCCTCGCCAGGACCCTTGGGAACCGGAGCGGGGCGAGCTACGGTCGTATACACAGAACGCGCGGCTGCGCCGCACGCAGGACACATGAACGAACAGGCGGGTTGCCCACCCACCGTGTGCTCCCGATAGCATCCACCGGGACAGCAGCCGTCCCTCTATTACTCGATCCCCGCGGTGGCCCCCGTCCAGCGGCCATGATCCCCCGCGACAAAGGTCTTCGATGCCCATCAGCCCGTCCCCTCACACCTCCGTCACGGACCGCGATGCCCTCGCCGCCACGACGGCCGGTCGGCGACCCCGCGTGACCATCGCGCGCGGAGCCACCCCCTGGTTCGTCCCCACCCTCGCCACGGCCGCCGTGACCACCGCCCTCACCCGGCGCAACGGCACGTGGGCCCTGGCGGCGGTACCCGCCTGTGCGCTCAGCGCGGGCATGCTGTGGTTCTTCCGCGACCCCGAGCGTGAGATCGGCACGGGCAGAGTGATCTCCCCCGCCGACGGCGTGGTGCAGAGCATCGACGCCTGGCCGGACGGCCGCACCCGGGTGGCGATCTTCATGAGCCCGCTCAACGTGCACGTCAACCGGGCGCCCCTGCCCGGCACCGTGACCTCCGTCGAGCACGTCGCGGGTGGCTTCGTGCCCGCGTTCAACAAGGACAGCGACCAGAACGAGCGGGTCGTCTGGCACTTCGACACCGAGCTCGGCGACATCGAGATGGTGCAGATCGCGGGGGCCGTGGCCCGCCGTATCGTGCCGTACGTCGACGCCGGTACCAAGGTCGAGCAGGGCGAGCGGATCGGTCTGATCCGCTTCGGGTCCCGCGTCGACACCTACCTGCCGGCCGGCGTCGAGGTCGGCGTCGAGGTCGGCCAGAAGACCACAGCCGGGGTGACGCGCCTTGACCGTGACTGATCCTGAGACGATCGTCGGCCTGGACGACGAGGAGACGGCCCTGCGCCGCCGCCGCTGGGCGCGCGACCGCGAGCTGCGCGCACCGCGCTCTCCTCAGCACCTGTCCACCGCCGACTTCCTGACCCTGGGGAACGCCGTCTGCGGCTTCCTGGCGATCTACTCGATCACCACCGGGGTCCTCGTCCCGCACATCACCAACCCGGACGCCGCGCCGGACAAGCACAGCGCCGCCACCGCGGTGACGCTGCTGCTGATCGGCTCGATGTGCGACCTCTTCGACGGGCTGGTGGCGCGCAAGCTGCGCTCCTCCGCCCTCGGGGCCGAGCTCGACAACCTGGCCGACCTGATCAGCTTCGGCATCGCGCCGGCCTACTTCGTCGCGGTCTGGGGCATGGTCTCGCCGGGCTCCGACAGCCGCCTCTCGGCGCTGATCGCGCTGACGGTGCTGCTGTCCGTGGTCCTGCGGCTGGCACGCTTCTCGGCCGTGAAGATGCGACCCGGGGTGTTCCAGGGCATGCCCTGCCCGATGGGCGCCATGACGGTGATCGCCATCGTGCTGCTCGACCCGCCGTTCCTGCCCGGTCTGCTGGCCATCGCGGGCACCGCGTACCTGATGATGAGCCGGATCGAGTACCCGAAGCCGCAGGGGCTGCTGGCCACCGCCACGCTCTGCTGGATCGTGCTCTCGATCGGCTGCCTGGCCGCCTGGGCGACCGGCGCACCCGGCGGCGACACGCTGCTGCACGTCGGCGCCTTCGCCCAGATCACGCTGGCCGCGATGGCCCCGCTGCTGGTGATCCGGCGCAAGGTCGGTCAGAAGGTCGGGGACGTCCGGGCGCGCCGCGCGGAGTCCCGGATCGGCTGATCCCGACGGACGTACGACGAAGGGCCCGGATCCGCTCGGCGGATCCGGGCCCTTTCGCATGCCCTGCGGCCCGGGCCGGGCAGTGGCCGAACCGGCCGGCTACGCCCCGCCGCGGTGGACGCTGAAGGCCGAGCGGCGGGCGGCACGGGCCACTCCCGGGTCCGGGTGGACGCTGGAGACGGCGGTCAGCACCGAGGCCGCCCGGGGGTGGCCGGACTGCCGGGCACGGGCGAACAGCCGGACCGGGTCACCGGCCGAGGCACCCTCGACATGGCCCACCAGCAGCTCGGTCTCGCCGTGGTCGAGCACGGCGGCCGCGGTGTCCACCCAGAGCCAGGCGGCGTCCTCCGCGCCCAGCACATCGGCCGGGGCCACGCCCTCGTCCGACTGCTCGGCCAGCCAGAGCAGCGCGTACGGGCGCAGCACGGGCGCGTCCACGGCGGCCCGGACGGCCTGCTCGGCGGTGGAACCGGCCACCCGCAGCGCCTCGAAGGCGAGGCCGCGGACCAGGGCGTCGTCGCCCTGGGCGGCGTCCAGCAGTTCGGCCACCGCCCGGTCGGCCGGCCGGGCCGCCACCCAGGCGCGGAACTCGGCGCGGGCCGGGCCCGGCGAGTAGTCGGCGCAGGCGTTGAGCAGCTCGAAGGCGCTCTGCTCGATGTGCCCGGCGGCGGTCTGCGCGACGGTGCAGATCTCCTCCAGCTTGGCCCGCACCGCCCAGTGCCCGAGCGGGGAGAGCTCGGCGGCGTCGTCCTTGCGGACCACCGCGCCGACGGCGGCCAGGCCGTCCAGCATCCAGTCCAGGACGGCGGCCACGTCGGAGGGCGCGGCCGGGGTGTCGATCTGCGGCTCGCGGCAGGTGCCGCGGACGGCGGAGACCGCCGAGGCGGCGTGCGGCACGGGAGAGAGGCCCAGCGCACCGTCGCCGCCGCCGACCCGACGCTCGTCCAGGCCCCGGCGCAGCAGCTCCAGCAGCTCGCTGTCGGCGACCGGGCCGGCCACCAGGTGCAGGAAGGAGAGCAGCTGCGGTGCCTGGTCGACGGCCTGCCCGGCGAGCACCGCGAAGACACCGCGCAGGGCGGCGGGCGGCACCGGGGCGAGCAGCGTCCAGGCGTCGAACAGGGCCGACCAGCCGCGGACCACGGCCTCGTCGTCGTGCTCCCAGGCGTGCAGGCGCCAGCCGGGGGCGGCGCCGCCGTCCCGTGCCTCGACCAGGCCGACCAGCAGGGCCTGGCCCCAGGCCTTGGTGGCGGCGCCCACCGTCATGGCGAGGGCGCGGCCGGCGGCGCGGGCGTCCTCGGGGAGCAGCTCGCCACGCTTGTCGACCTCGGCGAGCTCACCGGCCCAGCGGGCGATGCGGACGGCGTCGATCAGCATCCGGCGGGCCAGCGGGGCGAGCTCGGCGGGAGCGGGGAAGCCTTCCGGCACCGGGACCCGGCCACGGCCGGGGGCGGGTGCGGGGCCTCGTCGGCGGGGTACGCCGGAGCCGCCCGGCCTGGCGCCGGCGGGGCGGTGGGCAGTTCCGGGGAGACGGGTCACCGTCGCACCGGAGCCGATCGTCGGCGGGAGCTGGGCATCACGGTCGCGCGGATTCCGAGACGTCACGTCGAGCAGTCTTCCCCTTGTACCGGCCTTCTGTCACATCCGATCGGCCCCGACCATCGGGAGGCGGTCGCGGGGGGTCGACAAGATCGGGCAACAGAGGCCAAACCGCCTGGCCGGATCTGTATGACGCGGACACGCCAGCTCGGGGGCGGTGTGGTGGACGGGACGGGAGGAGAGGGGCCGGGCGGTGGCGCGGGGCGGCCTCGACGGGGGTCCGGGGGGCAAGGGCGGAGGCGAGGCGGCCTCGGCTCACAGCAGCGGGGTGAGCCAGCGCCGCAGGTGCTCCTCGTAGCGGTCGGGGTCGGCGTTCCAGAGGCCGGCGTGCTCCCCGCCGGGGACGGCCTGGAGGCCGACCACGTCGGCGCGGCGATCGGCGAGCCGGGCGGCGGCCCGCCAGGGGGCCAGCGCGTCGTCGGGCCCGTGCAGCAGGAGCGTGGGCACCCGCAGGTCGGTGCCGTCCGCGAGGCGGGCGAAGTCGGCCAGATCCACGCCGGCACGGCCCTCGGCCGCGAGCGCGCCCAGCTCGGCGGCGGCGCCCCGGTAACCGGCCCGGGCGGCGCCCCGGCGGGCGGTGGCCGGCCAGTCGAGCACGGGCGAGTCCAGCACCAGGCCGCTGATCGAGGACGCCCAGGCGGAGCGGGCCGCGGTCTGCAGGACCATGGTCGCGCCGAGCGACCAGCCGTACAGGATCACCCGCCCGGCGCCGCTGTCGAGGGCCAGCCGCAGGGCGGCCTCGACGTCCCGCCACTCGGTCTCGCCGAAGTGGCCGAGGCCGTCCGGGGAGGCCGGCGCGCCCTGGTCACCGCGGTAGGTGACGGCGAGGACGGGCAGGCCGAGCCGGTGCAGGACGGGGAGCACCGGGAGGGTCTGCTGCCGGTCGGCGCCGGGGCCGTGCACCAGGATCACCCAGGTGCCGCGCTTGCCGTCGAGCCGCCAGGCGGGCAGCGCGCCCAGTTCGCCCTCGACGGCGGTCTCGGTGAACGGCAGGCCGAGTGCACCGGTCGGGTCGCCGAGGTGGACCCGGGGGGTGAAGCGGACGGCGGTACCGGGTGTCAGGGTGCCCCGGTCGGCGCGGACCAGCCGCCGAGTGACGCCCCGCTCGTCGGCGTGCAGGATCTCGTCGACCACCGCGTGCCCGCCGTCGGCCCACTCGACGGCCCAGCGGCCGGGGCGGGCGCTCTCGGCGCCGCGGGTGAAGGTGGCCCGTCCGGCGGCGAGGGTCAGCACGACGACGGGGCCGGCGGCCCGCTCGCGGGCGGCCGCCGGGTGGACCATCCGCTCGGACGCCCTCCTGCCGATCAACAGGACGGCGGCTCCGGTGCCGACGGCGGCGGCCGCCACGGCGGCTGCGGTTCCCCAACGCATATCGCTCCCCGCTCTGTTGGTCGCGGACTGGGCAGTGTGCCCACCAGTCCACTCGCGGGGACGGCGCCCGGCCACCGGACACGGCCGTCCGGGTCATGGCGGCGCGGGATCACCTCGGCGAGGCGGCGCGGGAAAGCCCCACGGCCCCCGACCTCCGCCCCCGACCCCACCCCCCGCCCGTCAGACCGGGATCTCCGTCTCCAGCCGCCCCAGCAGCTCCCAGAACCGCTCGCCGAGCGGCCGGGCCAGCGCCCCGGGGGCACTCGCCGCCGGGGCCGGGGAGCCCCAGCTGCCGGCGCCCCAGTGCGAGAAGACCTGATGCTCGTTCTGGAGCACCGCCAGCACGGTGGCGAGGTCGTCCTCGCGCACCGGCACGATCCGGCCGATCGCCCGGACGTGCGCCTGCCAGCGGCCGTCCACGGTCTGCCGCAGCCGCCGGTCCAGCTCCTCGCCCCGGCCCGTCACCGCGACCAGCTCGCGCAGTGTCAGGCCGAGCGCCTGGGCCAGCGCGTACGTCTGCGCCTGGTCGCCGTCCCACTGACCGGTCGCCTCGGCCTGCTGGTACTGCCGCGGGGTGACGCCGATCCGGTGGGCCGCGCTCTCCTGGTTGAGCTCCCGGGCGACCCGGAAGTCCCGCAGCAGGGCCGGGCGGACGCCCATCAGCTGGGCCGGCGGGCACCAGAGCGCCCGGGCCAGCGCGATGAACTCCTCCTCGGTGGGGCGCAGCTCACCGCTCTCCCAGCCGAGGACGTGGGCGGGCAGCAGCCGGACGCCGTGCGCGGCCATGCCCTCGACCACCTGCTCGGGGGTCAGGCCGAGGCCGGCGCGGTGCGCGCGGGCGGCCGCGGGCGAGAAGGGCACCGGAGGCAGGGCGGGTGGCTGTCTGCGTCGCATGGGACCAGACGGTAGGGGGTGGTTCGGCCGCCACCCAGCCGCCGAACACACGAAGCGGGCCTGGAGGCTCCTCCAGGCGACTGGACGATCCCACAGGCTGTCATGCCCCTGCGGGGGGTGCCGATCGGAGGTAGCGACGGGGCCGGGAAACCCGGCGGCGCTGTGACCAACCCCTCCGTGACCTTGGTTGACGCACGGTTCGGCCGCGTGATGGGATCCTTCAGCCAAACGGAGGCATGCAGAGGAAGCCGGTGCGAGTCCGGCGCGGTCCCGCCACTGTCACCGGGGAGCGCACTCGGAGTCCCTCCTTGCCCGTCGCGGCACCGGAGGGGGCCCATCGCGGCGGGCCGTCACGAGCCGCCGGAAGGCCCGGGAGTGCGTTCGCCCCGGAAGCCAGGAGACTCTCGCCCCCGGTACGTCGATCCAGGGCGCGGACCCTGAGTGAGGACACGCACGCGATGCAGGCTGCCCCGACCTTCCGAGCCCTCTGCTGTCCGCCGTGCGCCCGCTGACCCGCGCCGCCGCCCATGCGCTGGGCGCCGCCGCCGGGTACCTCGCCGACGCCCGCTTCGCCGACCCGCGCCGCGGCCACCCGGTGGCCCTCTTCGGCAGCGCGGCCGGCCGCCTGGAGCGCCGGATCCACCGCGACGACCGCGCCGTCGGCACCGTGTTCACCGCACTCTGCGTGGGCGCCGTCGCGGCCGGTGCGGTGGCCGCCGACCGCACCCTGGGCCGCCGACCGCTCGGGCGGGCCGCGCTGACCGCGGCCGCGACCTGGACGGTGCTCGGCGGCACCTCGCTCACCCGTGAGGCCCGCACGATCGGACGCTCGCTCGCCGCGCACGACCTCGCGGCGGCGCGCGGGCGGCTGCCGCACCTGTGCGGCCGCGACCCGAGCGCGCTCGACGAGCAGCAGATCGCCCGCGCGGTGGTCGAGTCGGTCGCCGAGAACACCGCCGACGCCGTGGTCAACGCGCTCGTCTGGGGCGCCCTCGCGGGGGCGCCCGGGCTGCTGGCGTTCCGCGCGGTCAACACCCTGGACGCGATGGTCGGCCACCGCTCGCCGCGGCACGCCCGGTTCGGCTGGGCCTCGGCCCGGCTGGACGACGTGGCGGGCTGGCCGGGCGCGCGGCTGACCGCGCTGCTGACGGTCGCCGCCGCGCCCGAGCCCCGGACGGCCTGGCGGGTCTGGCGCCGGGACGGCTCCGCCCACCCCAGCCCCAACGCGGGTCAGGCCGAGTCGGCGTTCGCCGGCGCCGTCGGCGTGCGCCTCGGCGGCACCCTGCAGTACGGCTCCCGGGTCGAGCACCGGCCGGTGCTGGGCGGCGAGCTGCGGCCGGTGACGGTGGACGACATCGAGCGCGCCTGCCGGCTCTCCCGCCGGGTGGGACTGCTCGCACTGGGTACGACCGTCGCCGGGCACGCCGTCGTGCAGGCACTCAAGGCGGGGATGAGAAGGGGGAGCGCATGAGCAACGCACTGCTGGTCGCCGGGACGACCTCGGACGCCGGCAAGAGCGTGGTCACCGCGGGCATCTGCCGCTGGCTGGCCCGACAGGGCGTCGCCGTGGCGCCGTTCAAGGCGCAGAACATGTCGCTGAACTCCTTCGTCACCGCCGACGGCGCCGAGATCGGCCGCGCCCAGGCGATGCAGGCCCAGGCGGCCCGGGTGGAGCCCGAGGCGGCGATGAACCCGGTGCTGCTCAAGCCCGGCGCGGACGGCCGCAGCCAGGTGGTGCTGCTCGGCCGCGCGGTCGCCGAGGTCGGCGCGCTGGACTACCGCGAGCGCAAGCCCGTCCTGCTGGAGCGGGCCCTGGAGTGCCTGGCCGACCTGCGCCGCCGCTACGACGTGGTGGTCTGCGAGGGCGCCGGATCGCCCGCCGAGATCAACCTGCGCGACCGGGACATCGCCAACATGGGCCTGGCCACCGCCGCCGCCCTGCCGGTCGTGGTGGTCGGCGACATCGACCGCGGCGGCGTCTTCGCGGCGATGTACGGGACGCTGGCCCTGCTGTCGGAGGAGGACCAGCGGCACGTGGCGGGCTGGTTCGTCAACAAGTTCCGCGGCGACGCGCGGCTGCTGGCACCCGGGCTGCGGATGCTGCGCGAGCTGACCGGCCGTCCGGTGCTGGGCACCCTGCCGATGCTGTCCGGGCTCTGGCTGGACGCCGAGGACTCGCTGGACCTCACCACCGTGGTGGACCGCACCGAGGGCCGCGGGCCGCTCGGCGCCGACGTGCTGCGGGTCGCCGTGGTGCGCTTCCCCCGGCTCTCCAACTTCACCGACGTGGACGCGCTGGCCCAGGAGCCCGGGGTGCTGGTCCGCTGGGCCACCCGGCCCGAGGAGCTGGCCGACGCCGACCTGGTGATCCTGCCCGGCACCCGGGCCACCGTGGCCGACCTGGCCTGGCTGCGCGAGCGCGGCCTGGAGCCGGCCCTGCGGGCCCGGGCCGCGGCCGGGCTGCCGGTCCTCGGCGTCTGCGGCGGCTACCAGATGCTGGCGCGCGCCATCCACGACGAGGTCGAGTCCCGGGCCGGCGCCGTCGACGGCCTGGCCCTGCTGCCCACGCACGTCCGGTTCGGCGCCGAGAAGGTGCTCGCCCGGCCGGTCGGCCGGGCGTTCGGGCAGCCGGTCGCGGGGTACGAGATCCACCACGGCGTGGTGACCGTCGAGGGCGGCGCCGCGTTCGTCTCCGACGAGGACGGCCGGAGCCTGGACGGCTGCCGGGTCGGCGCGGTCTGGGGGACGACCTGGCACGGCGTGTTGGAGAACGACGCCTTCCGGCGCGAGCTGCTGCGCGAGGTGGCGGCGGCGGCGGGCCGGGCGTTCGTGCCCGCGCCGGACACGTCGTTCGCCGAGGCGCGCGAGGCCCGGCTGGACCGGCTGGGCGACCTGATCGAGGAGCACGCGGACACCGACGCGCTGTGGAAGCTGATCGAGGGCGGGGTGCCGGCCGCGGGTTCGCTGCCGTTCCTGCCGCCCGGGGCCCCCTTGGAGAATCATGAGTGACGTCCGCTACCCCTTCACCGCGATCGTCGGGATGGCCGACCTGCGGCTCGGGCTGCTGCTCAACGCGGTCTCCCCGGCCGTCGGCGGCGTGCTGGTCCGCGGCGAGAAGGGCACCGCCAAGTCGACCATGGTGCGTGCGCTGGCCGGCCTGCTGCCGTCCATCGCCGCCGTCGACGGCTGCCGCTTCGCCTGCGACCCGGTCGCACCGGACCCGAACTGCCCGGACGGCGCGCACGACGGCGCCGAGGAGTCCCACCGGCCCGCCCGGCTGGTCGAGCTGCCGGTCGGCGTCTCCGAGGACCGGATCGTCGGCTCGCTGGACCTGGAGCGCGCGCTGGCCGAGGGCGTCAAGGCGTACGAGCCGGGCCTGCTGGCCCGGGCGCACCGGGGCGTGCTCTACATCGACGAGGTCAACCTCCTCCAGGACCACGTGGTGGACCTGCTGCTGGACGCGGCCGCGATGGGCCGCTCCTACGTGGAGCGCGAGGGCGTCTCCGTCCGGCACGCGGCGCGGTTCCTGCTGGTCGGCACGATGAACCCGGAGGAGGGCGAGCTGCGCCCGCAGCTGCTCGACCGGTTCGGTCTGACCGTGGAGATCGCCGCCACCCGGGAGCCGGCGGAGCGCGCCGAGGTGGTCCGCCGGCGACTGGCGTACGACGCCGACCCGGCCGGTTTCGCCGCGCGGTTCGCCGGGGACGAGCGCTCGCTCGCCGAGCGGATCACCGCGGCGCGGGAGCTGCTGCCCTCGGTCGTGCTGACGGACGTGGCGCTGCGCCAGATCACCGCCGTCTGCGCCGCGTTCGAGGTGGACGGGCTGCGCGCGGACATCGTGATGGCCCGCACCGCCGTCGCCCTGGCCGCCTGGGCGGGCCGCACCGAGGTGCTGGAGGAGGACGTCCGCAAGGCCGCCCGGCTGGCCCTGCCGCACCGCCGCCGGCGCAACCCCTTCGACGCGCCCGGCCTGGACGAGGAGCAGCTGGAGCGGACGCTGGAGGAGCACGCCCAGCCCGAGGACGCCCAGCCCGAGGACGCCGAGCCCGAGGAGCAGCGGTCCGAGGGGGAGAAGTCCGGTCAGGACCCCGAGGGCAGCGGCCCCGACGACGGCGGACCGCAGGACGACGGTCCGGGCCCGGACGGCGGCGGCCCCGACGGCGGCGGCGCACCCGCGCCCGCGGACACGCCCGACGGCTCCGCGGCCGCCGAGCCCGAGCCGGAGGCACCGGCCGGCGGGGAGCCGGTTCCGCAGCAGGGCCGGGGCGGCGCGCCGGAGTCCGCGCCGGTCGCGGCCGGCGACCCGTACCGCACCCGCCTGTTCAAGGTGGAGGGCACCGGCAAGGGCGCCCAGGGCCGCCGCTCCCCCGCCGAGACCGACGGCGGCCACACCATCCGCGCCCGCCGCCCGCAGGGGCGGCTCGCCCGGCTGCACCTGAGCGCCACCCTGCAGGCCGCCGCGCCGCACCAGGTGGCGCGCGGGCGGGCCTCGCGCGCGCTGCTGCTGCACAAGGACGACTTCCGCGAGCAGGTCCGCCAGGGCCGCGAGTCCAACCTGGTGCTGTTCGTGGTGGACGCCTCCGGCTCGATGGCGGCCCGGCAGCGGATGACCGCCGTCAAGGGTGCCGTGCTCTCGCTGCTGATGGACGCCTACCAGCGCCGCGACAAGATCGGCATGATCACCTTCCGCGGCGCGACCGCCGAGCTGGCGCTGCCGCCGACCTCCTCCGTCGAGGTGGGCGCGGCCCGGCTGGAGCGGCTGCCCACCGGCGGCCGGACCCCGCTGGCGGCCGGGCTGCTGCGGGCCCACGAGGTGCTGCGGGTCGAGCGGATGCGCGACCCGCACCGCCGCCCGCTGCTGGTCGTGGTGACCGACGGCCGGGCGACCGGCTCCCGCGACGCCGTCGCGAAGTCCCTCCGGGCGGCCGAGCTGTTCACCGCCCAGGGCGTGGCGAGCGTGGTGCTGGACTGCGAGTCCGGTCCGGTGCGGCTCGGCCTGGCCCGCACGCTGGCCGCCCGGCTGGGCGCCACCGCCGTGACCCTGGACGAGCTGCGGGCCGAAGGCGTGGCCTCGCTCGTCCGCGACAACCGTGCCAACCGAGCCACCACGATGCGAAAGGCGGCCTGATCCGCATGCCCAAGGGAGTCCCCGAGAGCGTCCCGGCCGACGGCCTGACCACCCGTCAGCGCCGCACCCAGCCGATCACCGCCGTCCACACCGGCCCCGGCAAGGGCAAGTCCACCGCCGCCTTCGGGATGGCGCTGCGGGCCTGGAACCAGGGCTGGCCGATCGGCGTGTTCCAGTTCGTCAAGTCCGCCAAGTGGAAGGTCGGCGAGGAGAACGCGCTGCGCGTGCTCGGCGCCTCCGGCGAGGGCGGCACGGTCGACTGGCACAAGATGGGCTCCGGCTGGTCCTGGATCCAGCGCTCCACCGAGATGGAGATGGACAGCGAGGAGGCCGCCAAGGAGGGCTGGGAGCAGGTCAAGCGCGACCTGGCCGCCGAGACCTACCGCTTCTACGTGCTGGACGAGTTCACCTACCCGATGCACTGGGGCTGGGTCGACGTGGACGAGGTGGTGTCCGTGCTGAAGGACCGCCCGGGCAGCCAGCACGTCGTCATCACCGGCCGGTACGCCACCGAGGCACTGACCGCGGCCGCCGACCTCGTCACCGAGATGACCAAGGTGAAGCACCCCATGGACGCCGGCCGCAAGGGCCAACGCGGCATCGAGTGGTGAGTCCGCGCAACGTCCGATGAGTCCGCGAAAGCAGTAGGGCCTTGAACAGCATCCCCCGTCTCGTCATCGCCGCGCCGTCCTCCGGTTCCGGCAAGACCACCGTCGCCACCGGCCTGATCGCCGCGCTCGCCGCGCGCGGCCTGGCGGTCTCGCCGCACAAGGTCGGCCCGGACTACATCGACCCGGGCTACCACGCCCTGGCCGCCGGCCGGCCGGGCCGCAACCTGGACGCCTTCATGTGCGGGCCGGAGCGGATCGCCCCGCTCTTCCTGCACGGCGCCGCCAGGGCGGACGTCGCGGTGGTCGAGGGCGTGATGGGGCTGTTCGACGGCGCCTCCGGGCGCGGCGAGCTGGCGTCCACCGCGCACGTGGCCAAGCTGCTGCGGGCGCCCGTGGTGCTCGTGGTGGACGCCTCCTCGCAGTCCCGCTCGGTGGCCGCGCTGGTGCACGGCTTCGCCTCCTGGGACCCGGAGGTCCGGCTCGCCGGGGTGATCCTCAACCGGGTCGCCTCCGACCGGCACGAGCAGTTGCTGCGCGAGGCGCTGGAGGAGGGCTCGGGCGTGCCGGTGCTGGGCGCCGTGCGCCGCTCGGCGGCGGTCGCCACGCCGTCCCGCCACCTCGGCCTGATCCCGGCCGTGGAGCGCTCGGCCGAGGCCCTGCGGGCCGTCGCGGACATGGGCGAGCTGGTCGCCGCCTCGGTGGACCTGGACGCCGTCCTGGCGCTGGCCCGAACCGCTCCCCCGTTGGACGCCACGGCGTGGGATCCGGCCGTCGAGGTCGAGCGGGTGGCCGGTGCGCCCCGGATCGCGGTGGCCGGCGGCGCCGCGTTCTCCTTCTCGTACGCCGAGAACGCCGAACTGCTCACGGCGGCCGGCGCCGAGGTGGTGCCGTTCGACCCGCTGCACGCCGACGCGCTGCCGGCGGACACGGCCGGCCTGGTGATCGGCGGCGGCTTCCCCGAGTTGTACGTCCGGGAGCTGAGCGCGAACGCGACGCTGCGCGCTGCGATCGCCGCGTTCGCCGGATCGGGCGCCCCGATCGCCGCCGAGTGCGCCGGGCTGCTCTACCTCGGGCGGGAGTTGGACGGCCTGCCGATGTGCGGCGTGCTGGACACCGCGGCCCGGATGACCGAGCGGCTGACCCTCGGGTACCGGGAGGCGGTCGCGCTGACCGACTCGCCGCTGGCGCCGACCGGCACCCGGGTGCGCGGGCACGAGTTCCACCGCACGGTCTGCGAGCCCGCGGCGGGGGAACGGCCCGCCTGGGGCTGGCGGTTGCCGACCGGACCGCGCACCGAGGGTTTCACCGGCGGCACGCTCGGCAACGTTCACGCTTCGTATCTGCACCTGCACTGGGGAGGATCACCGCAGCTCGCCGCCTCGTTCGCGGCGGCCGCGGCCGCGCACCGCGCGGGCTGAGCCAACCGACGGGCCTCCGGGTCTGGTGCTCACGGTATCCGGGGCGTCAGAATAGGGACAGATAGCCGCAAATCCCCTCTTTCGCAACCGGTACCGGCCAGACCCGACCGCCTTCAGGCGCCCCGACGCCCCTGGGCGAACCGACCGATTGCCGGCGACCGCCCACTCGACGGGGTCGCCAACCTCCCCGCGGAGTGAGCTGGCTCAAAGGAGCCGTCACGATGCGTCATATCTTAACCCCGCTGCGCCATCATCCTGTCGACGACGACCATCCGTGCCCGGTGCCCATGTCACCGGACGCGCTCGCCAGTGTCCACGCCCGCTACGAGGAACTGATCGAAACCGGACGGCTGCCGAAGAGCATCACCTTCGCGCAGTACTACTACGTCTGGCGCGCCCGGCGCCGTGGCGAGAACGTCATCGGCCTCGACGACGGAGCCGTCCGCCCCGGCCCCCGCTCCGGCGCCCAGCTGATCACCCATCCGTTCAAGAAGCTCAGGAAAGTGGTCCGCACCCTGGTGCTCCTGGTCGACTTCCCCGACCACCCGCACGACCCCGACCACACCACCGACCACTTCGAGCAGCTCCTGTTCAGTTCGGGCACCTTCGCCACCGGCTCGATGCGCGACTACTACCGCCGGATCAGCGGCTTCGACCCCGCCGACCCGAACTCGCTCGGCATCGACATCCAGGGCGAGGTGCACGGCTGGTTCCGCCTGCCGCACCCGCTCTCCTTCTACGCCGACAACCAGTCCGGCCAGGGCCTGCCGCCCCACAACGAGCAGGGCATGGCCGCCGACACCCTGGACATCGCGCGCAAGGAGGGCATCGACTTCACCAAGGGCTTCGACGCCCTCGGCGAGGGCCTGGTCACCGCGCTGTTCATCGTCCACGCGGGCTCCGGGGCCGAGGCGCTCCCGGAATCCCAGCAGGCCGCCAACCTGTGGAGCGCCAAGTGGAACCCGCCCGGCCAGGCCGGCATCGAGGTGGCGCCGAACCTGCGGGTGCAGACCTTCCTGACCGTCCCCGAGGACTGCAAGGTCGGCGTCTGCGCCCACGAGTGGGGCCATCTGGCCGCCCGCTGGGCCGACTTCTACGACACCGGGGACATCGAGTCGACCGCCTCCAACGGCCTCGGTAACTACTGCCTGATGGCGGCCGGCTCCTGGGGCAACTCGGGTGACACCCCGACCTACCCGAACGGCATGCTGCGGATGTTCCACGGCTGGACCACGCCCCAGGAGGTCGTCAGCACCACCAAGGACATCTCCCTGCGCCCCGTCGCCGAGGGCGGCGACATGCTGTTCATCCGCAGCCCGCGGATGACGCAGACCCAGTACCTCATCGTCGAGTACCGTCGCCAGAGCGGCCAGGACGAGTTCCTGCCCTCCCAGGGCGTAGCCGTCTACGTCGTGGACGAGGCCATCGACAACGTCAACGACGAACGCCACCTCGCCATCGAGCTCCTGCAGGCCGACGGCCGGCGCGACCTGGCGAAGATCTTCGGCACCGGCAACCGCGGCGACGAGGACGACCTCTACCCGATCGCCGGCAGCAGCATCATCGGCGAGCACACCAAGCCGGCGCTGAACGAACCCGACGGCACCTGGAGCGGCGTCACCATCGACGTCGGAGGGACGCCTGGGGCCGACCGGATGGAGGTGAGCGTCACCATCGCGTGAACCTCCCGGGCCCGCCCTCCGGGCGTGGACACCCTGCCCGCCGCGTCGCCCGGCCGCGCCGGTGGTCGCGGTGCGGCCGGACCCGGCGCCCCGGGGCATGCGGGTGAAGAGTGCGCCGCGACGTTCGGCGGCCCGCCGCAGGACGGTATGTCTGCCTGTACTGACCATCCGTCATGACGGCCGGCACCCGGCCGGGAGTAGGTGGGTTCATGAGATCGACCCCTCGACACTGGCGTACCTGGGCCACCGCCGTCACCACGGCGGTGGCCACCGTCGTCTCGGCCGGCGTGGCGGGCGCGACCCCCCGGGGCGGCGACGGCCTCAGCCCCGACATCACCGCGATCATGGCCAAGCCCGCCTACCAGTACGCCCAGTGGGGCCTGCTGGAGATCGACGACGAGACCGGCGAGGTCATCCACTCGCAGTTCCCCGACCAGTTCTTCATCCCCGGTTCGACCGCCAAGCTGGTCAGCGTGTCGGCCACCTGGCACGCACTCGGCGGCGACCACCGCTTCACCACCCCCGTGCAGGCCGTCGGCGACCGCGACGGCAGCGCCCTGGACGGCTCGCTGGTCGTGGTCGCCCAGGGCGACCTCACCATGGGCGGGCGCACGAAGCCGGACGGATCCGTCGCCTACACCCCGATCGACCACACCTACGCCAACGACGTCCCGGGGGCGACGCTCACCCCCGAGAACCCGCTCGCCGGCCTCGACGAGATCGCCGGCCAGGTCCGAGACTCGGGCATCACCGAAGTCCGGGGGGACGTCGCCGTCGACTCCCGGCTCTTCACGTCCTTCCCCGAACTGGACCCGAGCCCGACCCCGCTCATCATCAACGACAACGTCATCGACCTGCTGTCCACCGCCACCACCCCCGGGCAGCCGGCGCAGCTCAGCTGGCGGCCGCAGGTCGCGCCCTACCAGGTGGAGTCGACCGTGCAGACGGTCGCGGCGGGCGGCCCGACCGACATCGCGGTCTCGGCCTCGCCGGACGGCACCCGGATCAGCCTCTCGGGCACGATCGCGGCCGACGCCCAGCCGACGCTGCGGATCTCCGCCGTCCAGGACCCGGCGGCGTTCGGGCGCACGGCCCTGATCGAGGCCCTCGCCCGGGCGGGCGTCACCGTCACCGCCCCGCCGACCGGGCCGAACCCGGACCACCTGGTGCCCGCCTCCTACGACGGCACGCAGCGCGTCGCCGCGTACGTCTCCCCGGTGTACGCCCAGTACGCGAAGCTGATCCTGAAGGTCAGCCACAACCTCGGGGCGAACCTCGGGATCTGTCTGATGGCCGTCACGGCCGGCAGCCACCAGTGCGCCGACGGGTTCCCGGTGCTCACCGACTTCCTGCGCCAGGCCGGCATCGACCCCTCGCAGGTGCAGCTGCTCGACGGCCGCGGCGGGAACCCGGTCGACCGGGTCACCCCCCGGGTGGAGAACCAGATCCTGCACTACTGGCAGGGCACCTCGGAGGCGACCCGGTTCCGCGACGCGCAGCCGATCCTCGGTGTCGACGGCCTGCTGGCCTTCGTCTGCGAGGGGTGTCCCACCTGCCCGGGCAAGGGGAAGGTGTGGGCCAAGACGGGCACCGTCGCCGGGTTCGACGCCGTCAACCAGCGGGTGGCCGTGGGCGCGGACACCATCGGCGGCTACCTCGACGCGGGCCACGGGCGGCTGCACACCTTCTACCTGGCCGTGAACGGCGCGTCCGCCCCGGACATCGAAGGCGTCATCCAGATCGGCAACGACCTGGCCCGGATCGCCGGGCTGCTCCAGGAGCAGGCGGAGGCCCGGAACCACTCCTGACCGTCCCCCCCCGGTACGCCGCCCCGGAGCCGGGGCGGCGTACGACGGGAGCCCCGACCGCCTGCTCCGTGCCGGCGGGTCGGGGCTCCGTCGCGTCCGGCCCTTGCGCCGGCGGGCCAGGCGCCGTGCCGGCCGGTCAGACGCTGCGGAGGTCGGTCAGGCGCTGCGGAGGTCGGCGAGCGCTTCGGCCACCGCGCGGCGGCCGACGGTCGCCAGCACCGGGTTCGTCACCCGGTAGTGGTGCTCGGCGGTCAGCCCGAAGCACAGTGCCCAGCCGCGCCCCCGGGCCCAGGTCGCATCGTCCACCCGGACCTCCTCGCGGAACACCTCGCGCGCCCCGGCGGAGAACAGCGTCCAGGCGGCCATCACGTCGCACGCGGGGTCGCCGACGCCCGACACGCCGAAGTCGATCACCGCGCTGAGCCGGCCCTCCCGCGCCAGCAGGTTGCCCGGCAGCAGGTCCCCGTGCAGCCAGACCGGCGCACCCTCCCACCGCGGCAGCCGGAGCACGCCCTCCCAGGCGGCCGTCGCGGCGGCCTCGTCCACCGCACCGTCCGCGCCCAGGCCCCGGATCGCGGCCCGGACCTCGTCGTCGCGGGTGCCGACCCACCCTCCCCGGTAGGAGGGCGGTGCGTCGGTGGCATCGATCCGCTGCAGGGCCGTGACGAAGCCGCCCAGCGCGGCGGCCGCCCCGTGCTGCTCGGCCAGGGGCTCGTCGAAGAGGTTGTCGCCGTCCAGCCAGTGGTACACCGCCCACGGGAACGGGAAGCCCTCGCCGGGCACCCCCTGCCCCACCGGCGCCGGCACGGTCAGCGGCAGGCGCGGCGCGAGGTACGGCAGCCAGCGGCTCTCCTTCGCGATGTCCCCGGCGGCGCCGGGAATGCGCGGCAGCCGCACGGTCAGGTCGGCGCCCAGCCGGTACATGGCGTTGTCCGTCCCGGCGGAACGGACCTTCACCAGGGGGAGCCCCGCCCACTGCGGGAACTGCGCGGCCACCAGCCGGGCGACGAGCACCTCCTCGATGTCGACCTCATCGGCATGCATCTTCGTGCCGGACACGGATCTCCTCTGCAGGGAACGGGGTGCGTGGAACGGGCATGCGTGGAACGGGCTCGGCCGTGCGCGCAGGCCGCGCCGCACGCCGGGGAGGGAGCCTATGCGCCCGTGTCGGACCGGCGCCAAGGCTTTTCGGGCGGCCGAACCGGTACCGGACGGGTCGTCAGCTTCATTCCCTCCGAAGAACGGAGCGCCGCTACACCGCCCGCAGCGCGCCCGGGCGGCGGCCGGTGAGGCGGTCGAGCGCGGCGGACGTCGCCTCGTCGGCGGGGAGGTGGACGAGCAGGCGCTGGTCGTCGTCCGCGGGCAGGTCCAGCGTCTCGTAGGCCAGCCGCAGCTCCCCGACCTCCGGGTGGACCAGCCGGACCACCCCGCTCGCCCTCGGCAGCCCCGGCAGCCGGTCCAGCCGCCCGGCGAACTCCACCCCGGAGGCGACGGTCAACTCATCCATCGCCGCCCCGACATGGAGGTCCGCCCGACCTGGGCCCTGCTTCAGCGCGGCCACCTGCTCGTCGGCGACACCGTCCCAGTCCGGGTAGGCCGTCCGTGCCCTCGGGTCGGTGAACACGAACCGCGCCAGACTCGGCCAGGCACCGTCCAGCAGCCCGATCGGCCCGGCCACCCGGCGGTAGCCGTCCGTACAGGCGAGGACTTCGCTCAGCCGGTTGAGCAGCACGGCGGGCGCGGGTTCGAGCCGGTCGAGCAGCGCCTGCACGGTCGGTCGCACGGTCCGGTTCGGCTGCGCGCCACCCGTACAACTGAAGCCCCCGCCCGCCCCCTTGGCGAGCCGGTGCAGATGGACCCGCTCCGCCGTGGTCAGCCGCAGGGCGCCGGCCAGCGCGGCGAGCACCTCGGCGGACGGCCGGCGGTCCCGGCCCTGTTCGAGCCGGGTCACGTACTCGACGCTGACCCCGGCGAGGGTCGCCAGCTCCGCCCGGCGCAGCCCCGGCGTACGGCGGCGCGCACTCACCGGCAGCCCCGCCTCCCCGGGCGTGACGGCCTCCCGGCGCAGGCGCAGGAACAGGCCCAGCTCGTTGTCGCTCACCCGCCGAACCTAACAGCCCCCGCCCGACCGGATCGTGGCCCTGCCACTACCAGCCTCGGCCCGGCCTCCCTCCCGCGCTCGCGGCCCGGCAGCGTTGGGGGCACGGCCCCACCGGGGTCGCCCACCCCACCGCTTCGGTCCAGGCCAGGAGTACCGCAATGTCCAGTGAGCAGCTCAATCTCGTCGTCGTCCTCGGAAGCGTCCGGGAGGGCCGGTTCGGCCCGGTGGTCGCGAACTGGTTCGTCGAACAGGCCCGGCGGCACGGCCTCTTCACGGTGGACCTGGTCGACCTCGCGGACCTCGACCTCCCGCTCGCCCTGCCGCCGGTGTCGCCCGCGCTGCAGCCCGACCTGCCCCGCCCCGCCGGCATGGCCGAGCTGACCCGGCGCCTCGGCGCGGCCGACGCGGTCGTCGTGGTGACGCCCGACTACAACCGCAGCTTCCCGGCCTCGCTGAAGGCCGCCATCGACTGGCACTACACCGAGTGGCGGGCCAAGCCGATCGGCTTCGTCGGATACAGCGGGGGAAGCGGCGGGCTCCTCGCCATCGAGCAACTGCGGCAGGTGTTCAACGAGTTGCAGGCCCACACCGTCCGCGACTACGTCTCGTTCCCGCGCTACTACGAGCTATTCGCCGCCGACGGCACCCTGCACGCGCCGCAGGCCCCCGAGGGCGCCGCCAAGACGATGCTCGACCAGCTTCTCTGGTGGGCGTCCGTCCTCCACGACGCCCGCCGCGACCGGCCCTACGTCGCGAGCTAGTACCGGCGCCCCGACGGTGATCCTCGCGGCTCCGGGGAGGGAGAGGGCCCCGACGGATCGGCGTCGGGGCCCTTCCGGGTACGGACCCGCATGTGCCACCCCCGCAGGCCCGCCTACAGGTACGTCTGCAGCGCCGAGTACACCCGGCGCCAGGCGTCCGCGCCGGCTTCGGGGTCGTAGTCGGCGGGGCGGTCGGAGCAGGCGAAGCCGTGGTTGGCGGCCGGGTAGGTGACGAGGTCGTGCGAGACCTTGGCCGCGGTGAGGCGCTCGCCGGCCTGCTCCCACTCCCCGGCGGGGATGATGTGGTCCAGTTCGCCCCGGAAGCCCAGCAGGAACACGCCGTTGGCGGCGATCCGCTCACTCGTCTCCAGCGGCGGGACCGGGCCGACCAGCGGGAAGCCGCTGTTGAGGAGCCAGCCGGGGTAGAAGACGGCGGCGAGTTCGAAGCGCAGTTCGGTGGCCGCGCGCACCGCGATGTGCCCGCCCATGCTGAGCCCCAGGAAGGCGACACCCCGGCCGCCGGCCTCGGCGCGGGCGGTCGCGAGGGCGGCCGCCGCGTCCGCGACCAGCTCGTCGCGGTCGAGCGCGCGCATCAGCACCAGGCCGGCCTCGCGCTCCTCCGCCGTGTAACCGAGCTCGGTGCGCCGGGCGTTGCGCCAGTAGTAGTCGGGTGCGACGGCGACGTACCCGGCCGCCGCCAGCTCGGCGCAGGTGTCGCGGACGTAGCCGTTCACGCCGTACAGCTCGGAGCAGACGACGACCGCGCCGCGGGTCTCGCCCTCCTGCGGGCGGTGGACGTGGGCCTCGATGCCGCCCGACTCGCCGAGCGTCTCCCACTGACCTGACATCAGTTCCCCCGTGTTGCTTGCGAAAAGGTGCGGAGGAATCCTAGCCCGCACCGCGAGCCGCACCTCCACCTGCGACATGTCCTTCGGCGTACTCGATGTGCAGGAGACCCGGTACGCCCTTCGACGTCCGGCTCGGACTCGTGCTCTCGTGGCGCAGCGTGACGCAGTAGTGGGCGCTCCGCGGGTGGCGCCGCAGGGCGGCGGGCCCCTCGGTGCTCAGCGAGCGGACCCAGGAGCCGGTCCAGCGGAAGGCGGTGGCGCTGCCGGTGAGGAAGAGGGTGCGGGCGGCACCGGCGAAGCGCAGTTCGTCCCGCCAGCCGGCGAACCCGCGCCGGACGTGGTCGATGTCGTCCTCGGCCGGGAAGTCGCTGTCGGGGATGTCCGCGGTGTGCGGCCGGCCCGCGCCCAGTCGTCGGCGGACCGCCTTCCAGCGGGAGGGCGGGAAGGCCAGGCTGTGGTGGAGGAGCACGAGGTCCAGCCGGTCGGGCTCGGTGGGGCCGACGGGGCCGGCGTCGGCGCGCAGCGGCAGGTGGATCAACGAGCGCGGGGAGCGGGCGGCCAGGGCCCAGGCGGCCGCCAGGTAGACGGCTCCCGGGCGGTCGACGACCATCTGCAGCGACCACTGGCCGTCGTGGAGCACCACGCCGGGGGCCTGCGGGGCGGCGGTGACCACCCGGTACTCCGCCCCGCCGAGCCGGACCTGCTGGACCGTGGTTCGCAACTTCACCGCGCCGCCCGCATGTGTACGTGTGCCCGCTCTCGCCTCATCCGATGTTCCGCCAGTCGTACCGCACCTCGCACCGGGCTGTCGCGCGAGTTTCGACGCGGCTCCGACCGGCGGAGATCGAACTCCAGGCCTCTGATCGATCACCGGATCGAATGCCAACTCCACTACCATGCAAGGGACTTGAACGAACCAAACAGGCCAGGAGAACGCATGGGCGCCGATCCGTCGACACCGCAGACGGACGCCGGGGCGGCGAACACGGCGGCGACGCCACCCTCACCACCGCCGCCCTCATCAGGGTCGCCCTCATCAGGGTCGAACGCCGTGCCCCGGCAGTCGGGCCCCGAGCCCGCCGCCGGCGGAGCGGCGCCCGCCGATCCCCCGCCGCCGGCAGCCCCGCCGGCGCAGACACCGGGCCGGGCGGGCAGGATCGTCGCCCTCGCCGTGACCGTCGTCACCGTGGTGGGCGGCGTGATCGGCTGGTTCGCCTTCTACGACAGCCACCGCACGACGGAGTCCGGCCTGCGCAAGGACGCCGCCGAGTGGAAGGACCGGCAGGAGGACGAGGAGAAGGAGAAGGGGCTCCCGCTCCTCGTCTCCCCCGGCGGCGCCTGGTACGGGGCGCCCTGGTACGCGAACGGCAGTGCGGACCGGTCCGCCGACGGAACGGCGTTCCCCGTGAACGGCGGCGAGATCTTCGAATGGTTCGAGACCCGCACCGCCGCCGTCGGGATGACGGGCACGGCCGTGACCGTGGAGAGCCGGCACAGGACCACGGTGCTCGTCCAGGGCGCGGAACTGCGCGAGCTCAGCTGTCAGGCCCCGCTGGCCGGCACCGCCTTCCGCGCCCCGGGGATCGGGGACGGCGGTGACGAGGCGCCCCCGACCGAGATCGGGTTCGACCTGGACGCGCAGAAACCGATCGCCCGCAACGTGGAGTCCGCACAGGCCGGCGACGGGTCGCCGCCGCAGCGCCTCGGGGGCCCGTTCACCCGCAATGTCGCCCTCGACAAGGGCGACGCGCGCCAGTTCGTCGTGACCTTCGAGAGCCGGACCAGGTCCTGTACGTTCCGCGCCGACCTGCTGGTCTCCTCGCAGGGCAGGATCGTCCGGATCCCGCTCCCCGCAACGTGGAAGGCCGGGGCCGCGGACGGGTACGTCTTCAAGGTGACCGCGCCCGCCGAGCGGTACCAGCAGGCCTACGTGACGGACAGCGCCTGGACGTTCCGGTCCGTCGCCGCCCAGGACGTCGCGAACGACGGCCTGTCGCTGACGCTGGAGGGGGAATCCTCCGCCGCGCCCGCCCGGTGAGCTGCGGGCCGCCCCCGGCTGCGGCGGGCGGGCGCGAGCGGCGGGTACGTCTCGACCGGCGGGCGCCTCTCGACCGGTGACGTCAGCCGGTGGCGCGGACGTAGATGTCCGCGGCGCCGGGGAGGCCGCCGGAGGTGGCGGCGACGTAGATGCGCCGGCCCGAGGTGGAGCGGGTGGGCTCCGGGGTCGGAGTCGGCGTGACCGCGGGGGTCGGGGTGGGCGCGGGGGGTTCGTCCTCGGCCCGGGCGCCGCCCTGGAGACCGCCCCGGGCCGCTTCCTCGGTCGGTCCCGCGGATTCTGCGGGACCGGCGGATTCGGCGGGCCCGGCCTGGTCGGCGTGGTCGGCCGGGCCGTCCTGGTCGGCGGCGTCAGCAGCGTCGGCAGGGCTGCTCGGCGTCGGCGAACACGAACGCGAAGGGGACGGAGCCACCTCGACGGCCGGCTCGGTGGGCGACCCGGCGTCCGCGGTCGGCGGGGCCGACGGGGCCGACGGGGTCGGCGAGGTCGGCGTGGCGCCCACCGGGGTGGGCGCCGGTGTCGGAACGCTCTGCGGATCGAGGAGCTCCGGAGCCTCGGCCGGCTCGTCACCGCCCAGGGCGGCCGCCAGGTCGGCCGGCAGCGGCGCACTGGGCCCGGGGGCGGGCAGGTCGTACGTGCGCAGGAAGTCGCCCAGCCCGACGTCCTGGCCGCCGCCGAGCCGGTAGTGCAGATAGGCGACCGGCACGCCGTCCGCCGTACGCGTGTACACCGCGCCCACCGGCACGTAGTAGTGCCCGGCGCCCGGGTGCTGGGACGGGTGGAGGCCGGCCAGCAGCTCGGCGCGGTCGCGGTCGGTCTCGATCGCACCCCGCCCCAGGGTGAGCGCGTTGACGCCCCGGACCAGCAGTGCCGCCGAGACCGCCACGAAGAGCACCAGTCCCATGGCGATCGTCCGCCGCAGCACCGGGCGCCCGTGCAGGGCCGGCCAGGAGTCGCTCGACATCCGCTCGGTCGACGGTCCGCCGCCCCCGTGCTCCCGGCCCGGCCGCCCCGCTTCGCTCACCGCTGCTGCTCCCCCGTCCCCGTCGGCGTGGCCGCACGCCGGTCGCACCGGTCGGCCCGGCCGCGCCGCTCGCGCTCCTCGCACTCTCGCCCTGGACCCTACGCCCGAAGTTCCGAGTGGGACCAACCAGCCCGATCAGCCCAGATAGGCCGGTGCCACCGCGGCTTCGAGCACCCGCTCGGCCAGACCGCCGCCGTCCGCCGGGACGGTCCACAGATCGGCCCCGAAGTCGCCGGGGAGCGCGTAGAGCAGGGTGGCGTCGTCGACCCAGACCGCCTGGTCGTCGACGCTGCGCTGCTCGGAGGTGGCCGTCTCGGTCATGGTGGCGAGGTCGAGCACGTAGATCCGCCAGGGCGCGTCCTCGGACAGGCCCGGGACACGCTTCTTGTACGCGATGCGGGTGCCGTCCGGGGAGAGCGAGGGGCACTCGACGTTCTGGTGGAGCGTGGTGAGGGTGCGGGCGGCGAGGTCGCCCCGGACGAGGTAGGTCTGGCCGCCGGTGGCCAGGGTGGCGTAGAAGGCGTTGTCGTCGGCGAAGGTCACGCCCCAGATGTTGACGTCGGGCGCCTGGTACGGCTTGCCGTCCTTGATCACGGCGAAGGCCTCCAGGTTGTCCCGGAGGTTCCAGTCGCGGACGTCGACGATCGCGGTGCGGGTGGAGAAGTTGGTCCCCGCGTAGGAGTCACCGCTGACGAAGACCGTCCAGGCCACGAGGTGGCCCGAGGGCGAGACCCGGGAGCGGGTCGGGATGCCGGCGGCGGGGAAGGACCGCAGTTCGCGCAGCCGGTCGTCGAGCACGACGGCGTGGTAGGTGTCCTGCAGCGGGCCGCGCTCGGCCTGCAGGCAGATGCCGGTGCCGGCCGCCGCGTAGAAGCGCAGGCACTGCACGCCCGAGGCGGTGCGCGGGCCGTCCGGCTGGTCGGCCGGCACGGTGACGAGCTCGTCCCGGTGCGGGCCCCAGGCCATGTTGCGGAACACCAGCCGGCGCCCGCCGGCCGGCGGCTGGAGCGACACCGGGCCGGGGGTGACCACCGGGCCACCGGGCTGCGCCTGGTCCTTGCGGGCCGACTGGCCGGACGCGTACAGCACGGCGCCGGTACCGACCGAGCCGAGCAGCAGGACGGCGACCAGCAGGATCAGCACCCTGGTCCGGCCTTGGAGCGGTTGGGTCACGAGGGCACCTCGGAGTCGGAGTCACGGTCGGGGTCGGGGTCGCGGTCGGAGCCTGGGGAGGCGGGGCCCACAGTGGTCCCGGGGGCCTCGCGGAGCACGAAGGCGGCCGCCAGCACACAGCCGGCCAGCGCCGCCGCGGACCAACCGAGCGCGGCCGTGCCGCCCACCGCGCTCCACAGCGCGCCGAAGGCGAGCGAGCAGCCGAAGCGGGCGAGCGCCTGCCCGGTGCCGACCAGGGCCAGCCCGGCCCCGCGCTGCTCCGCCGGTACCGCGTCGGCCGCCGCGGCCGCCAGCACGCCGTCCGTCGAGGCGTAGAACGCGCCGTGCAGCGCCAGCACGCAGACCGCCGCCGGCAGCCCGCCCAGCGGCGAGAGCAGCAGCCCGTACGCCAGCAGCAGGGCGCCGTGGCCGGCCAGGAAGAGCCGACGGCGACCGATCCGGTCGGCGAGCGCGCCCAGCGGGACGGCGAGCAGCAGGAACGCCGCGGCGGTGCCGAGCGGCAGCAGCGGGAAGAGGTCGGTGGCGAGGCCGAGCCGGCGCTGCACCAGCAGGAAGAGGAACGAGTCGCTGACGGTGGTCAGGCCGAGCAGCACCGCGCAGAGCGCCAACCGGCGCAGTCCGGGCAGGCGCAGCAGGGCGAGGCCGTCGCGCAGTCGGGGGGCGGTGGCCGGCGCGGCGTCGCCCTGCTGCCGGTTCGGGACGAAGAGCAGCAGCACCAGTACGCCCAGCACCGCGACGCAGGCGCTGACGGTGAACACCGCGTCGTAGCCGTGCCGTTCGCCGCCGTCGGCGAGCAGCGGGCCACCGGCCAGGCGGAGCACGAGGAAGGCGGCGAGCGGCCCGATCAGCGCGCCGGCCGTGTCCATCGCCCGGTGGACGCCGAACGCCCGCCCCCGGTGCTCGGGTTCGGTGGCGAGCGAGATCATCGCGTCCCTCGGCGCGGTGCGCAGCCCCTTGCCCGTACGGTCGACGGCGAGGACCGCGCCGATCAGCGGCACGGTGTGGACGAGCAGCAGCAGCGGCTTGCAGAGCGCCGACAGGCCGTACCCGACCACCGCGACGGCCTTGTGCCGGGACGTGCCGTCCGCGCCCCGCCGGTCGGCGAGGTGCCCGCCGGCCAGTCGGACCAGCGCGCTGAACCCGTTCTGGATGCCGTCCAGCAGCCCGAAGCCGAGCGGGGACAGCCCGAGCCCGGTGAGCAGGTAGAGCGGCAGCACCGCGCTGACCATCTCGGAGGAGATGTCGGTGACCAGGCTGACGGTGCCCAGGGCCAGCACGGTGCCGGGCACCGCGGCCGCCCTCCCCGCCTTGCCACCCCCGGGCCGGAGGGGCCCCCGCCCCGGCCGGGGGGCCGGGGCGGGGGCCTTGGAGCTGCGGGATTCCGCGACGTACACGGGCGTCAGTTCCAGATGCCGGTGATGGTGGCGGCGGAGGCGGCGTTGCCCGCGTGGGTGGTCAGACCGGCGAGGTCCTCCAGCGTGCGCAGCACGTTGTAGTGGTTGTAGGTGGTGGCGGTGGTGGAGCCCGGCGTGACGTGCTCGCCGTAGAAGACGGTCGGGATCCGGTTGCCGGAGAGGCGGTTGTCCTCGTCGAAGGTGACGACCAGGATGCTGTTGTGGGTCTTGGCCCAGGTCGCGTAGGCGCCGAGCTTGTTCTTGACCCAGGTGTCACCGGTCGAGACCGAGCAGTCGTGCATGTCGTTGCAGAGGTCCGGCACGACGAAGGACACCTTGGGCAGCGTCGTGTAGTCGGTCGGGAACTGCGTGAAGGTGTACGCGGTGTTGGTCGGCACGTTGTTGAAGCCGAACCACGGGTTGTGCTTCTGGGCGTACTTGCCGCTGCTGCAGGTCGTCGAACCCTGGCTCGGCAGGCCCTCGTTGTAGCTGCCCCAGGTCTTGCCGGCGGCGATCAGCTCGGAGCCCAGGTTGGCGGCGGAGAGCGAGCCGACCGGGACGCAGCTGTCGTCGGTGCGACCCTGCGCGCTGCCGGAGAACAGCTGGTAGTAGTTGGGCTCGCTGGGGTGGGTGAGCCCGTACGACTGGGTCAGCGTGGCGCCGCCCGCCTTGAGGGTGTTGTTGATGTACGGCGCGCTGGAGCTGCCGACGACCTGCGAGTAGGCGTGGTTCTCCAGGACGACGACGACCACGTGGTCGGGCGTCGGGAGGGTGGCGGCCTGCGCGGTGCCGGTGGCCGCCCAGAGGCCGAGCGAGCCGGCGAGCAGGCCGAGCCCGGCGCCGAGCGCGGTCAGGGTGCGGCGGGGGCTGCTCGGGCGGAGTCGTGCGAAGGGCATGGTGTCCTCCGTGCGTCGGGTACCGGGGTTCGGCAGGAACCTCCGGGTGGGGCTGTGCGGGTCGAGCTGTGCAGGTCGAGCTGTGCAGGGGGTGCGGCTGTGCGGGGGTGGAGCTGCGCCGGGGCGGGCGGTGCCGGGACGGCGCCGCCGGGTTCGGAGCGCCGCAAACAGTAGGAGCGCGGCGGTGGCGTGTACGGCACAAGGAAGGTGAAGAACAGGCGAACAGCCTCCGGCGGCCGGCGATGGAGGTCACAGGAGCCTCGATTGACCCGTCCGACGCGCCCGTGGTGGGATTTCGTGGGCCGTCGAGCGGCTGCCGCACCGCCGCCCGCGAGCACCGGGCGACCATCGGGCGGCCCAGGGGCGGCCACCGGGTGAAGGGAACGCGACGTGATCGGGCTGCTGGCCCTCGATACGGCGGGCTGCCTGCTCGCCGAGGAGCTGCACGCGCTGTGGCCGGACAGCAGCAGGGTGTTCCGGGCTCAGGAGGACGGCGACGGCCCGGGCGAACTCCTGGAGCGCGCGCTGGGTGACTGCCGGCAGCTGGTCTGCTTCGCTCCCGTCCCTTCGATCGTACGACTGCTGCTCGACCGCTCCCCGGCCGGTCGGGAGCGGTCCGGTGGGCTCGACGGCGCCGGTGGGCCCGGTGTCGTCTGCGTCGACCCGGCGCGGCGCTTCGCCGTGTCGCTGACCGGCCACGGCACCGGAGCGGACGAGCTGGCGGGCGAGGTGTCCGCCCTGCTCGACACCTGCCCGGTGCGCCCCGGCGGCCCCGCCGTCGGTGCCCCCTTTGTCGATGCCCCCGCCGTCGGCGCCCTCGTCGTCGGCGTCGGCCTGCGCGAGGCGGCGGCCCCGCCCGAGGTGGCCCGGCTGATCCGCCGGGCCCTGCGGGAGGCCGGACTGTCCGTCGGATCCGTCGCCCGGCTCGCGACCCTCACCGGCAAGGGCGACCACCCCGCCGTCCGCCGCGCCGCCGCCCTGCTGGGCGTCCCGGTGGACGAGCACGCGGCCGAAGACCTCTCGGCCGTCGCCGTCCCGAACCCGTCGGCCACCGTCGGCGCGGCGGTCGGCACCCTGAGCGTGGCGGAGGCCGCCGCACTGGCGAGCGCACCGGGCGGCGAACTCGTCGTCCCCAAGCAGAAGTCGGCCACGGTGACGGTGGCCGTCGCCCGCGCGGCGGTGACCGGACGGCTCGCGGTCGTCGGCCTCGGCCCCGGGCCGCGCGACCTGATCGTCCCCCGCGCCGAGGCGGAGCTGCGGCGCGCCTCGGTGGCGGTGGGCACTCCGGACGCCCTGGCGGCCGCCGCCGGGCTGCTGCGCCCGGGCGCACGACGGCTCACCGCCCCCGACTGCCTCCGGGCGGCCGTCGACCTCGCCTCGCGCCGCGAAGCCGTCGCCCTGGTCACGCTCGGCGACGGGCGCGCGTACGCGCCGCCGGCCTCCGACCACTACGCACTCGTCCGCGTCCCCGGGCTGCCCGTTCTCGCCGATGTCGATGGAGACCCCTCGTGACCACCCCCGACCATGACCTCCGCCACCACGGTGACGCGGAGGTGCGCGCCGACGGGGCCGGTCTGGTCGACCTCGCCGTCAACGTCCGCACCGGCACTCCCCCGCAGTGGCTGCGCGAGCACCTCGCGGCGACGCTCGGCGACCTCGCGGCCTACCCCGACGGCACCGCCGCCCGCGCCGCCGTCGCCGCCCGGCACGGTCGGCCGGTGGCGGAGGTGCTGCTCACCGCGGGCGCGGCGGAGGCGTTCGTACTGCTGGCACGCGTACTGACGCCACATCACGTCGCCGTGGTGCACCCGCAGTTCACCGAACCGGAGGCAGCCCTGCGGGACGCCGGGCACGCCGTGCAGCGGGTGCTGCTCCCGCCCTCGGACGGCTTCCGGCTGGGCGCGGTACCGGAGGAGGCGGACCTGGTCGTCCTCGGCAACCCCACCAACCCGACCTCCGTCCTGCACCCGGCCGACGCCGTCGCCGCCCTGGCCCGACCCGGCCGCACCCTGGTGATCGACGAGGCGTTCATGGACACCGTGCCCGGCGAGACCGAATCGCTCGCCGCCGTACGGGACCTGCCCGGCCGGGTGGTCGTCCTGCGCAGCCTCACCAAGACCTGGGGCCTGGCCGGCCTGCGGATCGGCTACGCGCTCGGCCCGGCCCCCCTGATCGCCGCCCTCGGCGCCGCCCAGCCGCTCTGGCCGGTCTCCACCCCGGCGCTGGCCGCCGCCGAGGCGTGCAGCGCGCCCGAGGCCCTCGCCGAGGCCGAGCAGGCCGCCCAGGACCTCACCCTCCACCGCGACCACCTGCTCAAGGGCCTCGCCGCCTTCCCGACCGTCCGGGTGCACGGCGAGCCGGCCGCCTCCTTCGTCCTGGTCGAACTGCCGGATGCCGCAGCCGTCCGCGCCCGGCTGCGCGAGCACGGCTTCGCCGTCCGGCGCGGCGACACCTTCCCCGGACTGGGGCCGGACTGGCTGCGCATCGCCGTCCGGGATCCCGCGACGACGGACCGCTTCCTGGCGGCGCTCGACACGGTGCTGGGCGCGGGTCCGCGTACCTCCTGAGCTGACGCCTGAACCCCCCGGGCCCCCTGGAACCCCTGGGACAGGACCGGGACATTTCAAGCACCACCCGGTGATCAAGCCGGACCTAACGTGGAGGCAGACAACGATCCCCCCTCGACAGACGGAAGTTGGGACCTCCATGCGCTCGCGAATCGCCCTCGCCGCTCTCGCCGTCACCGCCCTCGCGGCCACCGCCACCGCCTGCGGCCCGGAGAACAGCGACGCGCCGGCCACCGCGGGCGGTGCCCCGACGACCGCCGCTCCGACCGCCGCCCCGACGACCGCTCCCCCGGCTGCCGCGCCGACCTCCGCCGCACCCGCCGCGCCGAGCAAGTCCGCGAAGCCGTCGGCCTCCACGCCCGCCCCGGGCGCGGGCGACAAGACCGGCTACGGCCAGGCCTGCGGCGCCAACGACCTCACGTTCAGCGCCAAGATGGAGACCCAGGCCGGCGGCTACATCCAGATCTCCGCCAAGGCCAAGGCGGGCATCACCTGCGTCCTGTCCGGCGAGCACCCGGTCATCGCCTTCGGCTCGGGCGGCATCGAGGCCGCCAACGCCGAGCAGGCCGTCGGCGCGCCGATCACGCTCAGCGGCTCCACGGTCGCCTACGCGGGGATCAACCCGAAGAGCACCAACACCAACCAGGTCATCGAGTTCAAGGACGTCATCATCGCCATCGGCAAGGGGGACGCGAACCCGGCGAGCATTCCCGTCGGTTCCGTCAAGGTCGACAAGCCGGTCGTCACCAACTGGCACACCAACGCGAAGGATGCCGTCCCCGGTGTCTGATCTTTGATGATTGACGGTCGGTCAAAATCCCTTTTCCGACCGGCCGGAGAGCATTCTCGCCCGTTTGCCGAATTCCTCTGCCGCCGAACCATGTCTGTGCTACGTTCCGAATTCCCAACAGAACACCCAGACATAGGTGACCCCGGCGGTGCAGCAACACCCCGGGGCCCGGCAACAGGAGCAATCAACTCCCGATGCGTGTCCATCGTAGCGCCCACGCGCGCCATTTCACCGTGCTGCCCAACGGTCTGCTCCAGGACCGTCGGCTCAGCTACACCGCCCGAGGCCTGCTCGCCGACCTGCTCTCCCGCCCCGACGGGCGACGCGAGGACGGTCGCCAGATGGCCGACACCAGCCCGCAGGGGCGCGGCGCCGTCCGCCGGGCCCTGAAGGAGCTGACGGACGCCGGCTACTACCGGATCGAGACCGTCCGCCTGCCCGACGGCACGCTCCGCAGCGAGGCCCACGTCTACGACACCCCGTACGCGCGACCGAGTGCCACCCGTCCGGAACCCGGTGAGCCGAACTCCGGGCGCGCTGACGCCCCTTCGGTAAAGGAACCGGGGAAAGCACCCGCCCTCCCGCCTCCTCCCGAACCACCCGACGAGCAGACCCGGGCGGCCGTGGCGACGCTCTTCCAGGTGCTCCGCCCGGAACCGCGGCTGCGCCTCGGCGAGGCCGAGGCGCTCGGCCTGGCGCCGCTGGTCGCTCAGTGGCTGCACCGCGGCTGCACCGCGGACGACCTCGCCCGGGCGCTGCTCCCCGGCCTGCCGGCCCAGCTGCACTCCCCCGTCGCCGTCCTCCACAGCCGCCTCACCCGCAAGCTGCCGCCCGTCCAGGAGGAGCGGCCGCACCCGGCCGCGCGGTACACGGAGTGCCCCGGGTGCCACGACCCGGTCCCGCAACCGGGCCTGTGCCGCCCCTGCGCGGGCGTCGCCCTTCGGTCACCGGTCGCCGACTCCCACGTCGCTCTCGCGGGCGCCACCCGCGTCCGCGACGCCCTCCACGCGGCCCGGACGGCCCTCCGGCCGCGCGGCGGACCGGCACCGGCGGGGTAGGCGAACCGGACGGGCCTCCCCCGCGCAGGGGAGGCGGATCATGCCCGGGCCCGATCCCGGGCCGTCGGCGCCCCGAAAAGCTTGGCGCATGGCAATCCTTGCGAAGCATCCGAAAGCGGCGACCGCGACCACCGAACGACCCGTCCCGCGCTGGGCCGAGACGGTCGCCCACCTGATCCCGCTGATCGGCCTGCCGGTGTGCCTCTGGCGGCTGCCGATCGGATTCGGGTTCCTGATGGGAATGGACATTCCCCGCGCGTCGCAGCCGCTCTGGGTGACCGTGCCCTACGTCTTCGCGCTCAGCCTGCTGTCCGAGGCCTTCGCGCTGCTCTGTTCCGGCCTGGTGCGACGGTGGGGCGAAGTCGTGCCCGACTTCGTTCCGGTGCTCCGCGGCAGGCGCATTCCGCCTGCCGTGGTGATCGTGCCCGCAACGGTCGCCGGCCTCGCCTTCACCTGCCTGACCGTCGACTGGGTCCTCACCGAATTCGGCCTCGCCGGGTTCTCGACCGTCGAGTACACCAACGGCTGGTGGCGGGCCCTGGCAGCGACGGTGAGCGGACTGTTCGTCCTGTGGGGCCCGCTGGTGCTGGCGCTGACGTACGCCTACTATCGGCGCCGCTGCCGCCCGACCAGGTGAGGAGCACCCCGAGATCGCCGGAACAGGAGCGCCCGTGCCGCCCACAGACGACCTCGCGACGGCCTGGACCACGATCGTCCACCGGCTCGCCGCCACCGCTCCGGCAAGCTTCGAGGCCCTGGGCCCGCCGGCCACCGACGCCGACCTCCGGGCCCTCGCCGACGCCCTCGGGCGGCGCGTGCCGGAGTGCCTGGAGACTCTGCTGCGGCTGAACAACGGGTCCACCGCCAAGGACGGCGTGCAGATCCTCCAGGGGCACGCCAGCCCGGTGTCCCACGCGCACTCCCGGCTCCTCCCCGGCGGGAAGGTGCTCCTCGACTGCCGGAAGATCGGCCAGCAGTACGGTCGCTACGTCGCCATCGCCCGGGAGAACGGCGACGCGGACTGGTGGCGGCCCGGCTGGATCCCCTTCGCCGAGGAGACCGAAGGCCACGAGGGCTTTCTCCTCGATTCCGGGAGCGCGGCCAACCCCGTCCTCCGCCACACCGAAACCGACCACCCGAGGCCCTACGCCCCCTCACTCGCCGCCTTCGTCGCGCATCTGGGCAAGGCCCTGGCGGACGGCGGAAACCCGCGCGGCACCCCGTTCGCGGGGTGCCACGTGCGGGTTGTGGACGGCGGCCTGATGTGGGAGCTCTGATGGCTACGGACGGGAAGCAGCCCCAGTCTCGGCTCCCCGCCGAGACCGGGGCACGACCTCAGGCGATGTCGCCGCCCTTGACGCCGTCGATCAGACCGCGCCAAGCCTCTGCGGTGAACCGGAGGCAGGCGCCTTCCTTGTCCTTGGAGTCGCGGACGGCAATGCCGGATTCCGTACGCGCGACCTCGACGCAGTTGCCGCCGTTCTCACCGCTGTAGCTGGATTTGGCCCATGACGGGGCGTCGATCCCAGACACACGGCCTTGCGAGTCATCCTGCATGGCAGCTCCTCGATCGAAGTTCGGCGTGGGCTCACCCTGCGGCGTCCCGGTCGTCCCACGAATCCACGGAGACATCCGGGCCGCCGACGAGGTACCGCAGCAGGGCGCTGGCCGTCGTGGGGACAAACTCGTCCGGAATCGCATCGACCGGAGTCCAGACCACGGCGGAGTGCTTCTCCGGCTCACCGTTCACCAGCTCGCCGTCCCACTCCTCGGCGGCGAACACCACCGTGAGGAAGCCGTTCGGCGCCTCCACGCCCTGCGCACCGTGGATGACGTGAGCAAGGCGGAGCTTGTCGGATTGGACGATCAGGCCGGTCTCTTCCCGCAGTTCCCGAACCGCAGTCGCCGTGATCGGTTCGCCGGGCTCGTTCTTGCCAACGGGCAGGTCCCACATCCCCTGAGCGAACTTGGCTCGCGGCCCCCGCCGGAGGAGAACGACCCTCCCCGCCTCACGGTCATGGACGATCACGGCCGCGACCAGAAGAGTCATCGCCTCTGTAGCCGGCTTCAAGCTTCGTGCAACACCATCGATCGCTTCCTTGACCACTGCATTCCCTTCGTAGTTGGCGGCGCAGCTATGCCAATGCTTCTCGGGCACGTATGTCCAGGTCGTTGGCCCCCGGGACTCCGCGCCTACGGTAGATCGCCAGCCACGGCCTAATTGAGGAGATGGCCTTTCTGGTCCGATCGGAGGCCACGCCTTCCATGAGGCTCAGCGCCTGCACCCAGGCAACGATTGCCTCGTCAGCACGTGCCTGAGCCGCAAGGCTGTCCCCGAGATCAGCGTAGGTAAGCATGTGTACCCGCTTGTACTTCGTCGGGTCCCACCGAAGAAGCGCAGCTCGATGCTGTTGCTCCGTGCCCACGTGATCGGCAAGATCAGTCAGCGTCCTTGCTGTGTGGCTCGCGACTGTCCCAGCTGCCGGGCCAGTGACCGACGAGAAGCTGGGCTGTGGCCCATCATCCCGGGAGAGCGCGTCTTCCGAGGAGAGCAAGGCCTTGGCTGCGGCAGCTTTCTCCCCTGTCGCTGCGTATGCTCGGGCGTGGGCGATGTGCAGCAATGCTTCGGTCTGGCCGTCGACATAGCCAAGGCTACGCTTTAGCGCCTGCTCAACGAGAGCAATGCAGTGGTGCGGTTGCTTCAAACTAAGCGCCTGGTGAGCGAGAGTCCGCATCATCCATCCTGCGTGCCCCCGAGAATCAGCTTCACAGGCCAACTGATATCCCACCAGATAGTATCGCTGTGCGAGACCTTCGTGCCCGAGATCATGATGCTTCCAACCCGCAAGGTAAGCGAGTTCAGCCACTGCTCCAAATGCCTTCCTTCGCAGGCCATCGCTCGGAAATCGCCCACCCAGCATTGGTGCTGCGGTATCGGCAAGGTAGGCGGTGACAGTCGACATGCCATGCCCGCCACCTAGCCTCTCGTCTGCTGCGCTAAAGGCAGAGGTGATTTGCCTGACCACCTCTACTTCTTCCAGGCCAACCAGCATCCGCCCAGAACGGGCCTGAAGGAGGCGCGACACAGCCTCATGATCGTATGTCAATGGCATGGAAATCCCGGTCGTCGTAAAGACGGCAGCCGCAAGGAAGTTCTGGCGCTCAAGGTCCGCTCGCCCAAGAACCGTGGCTGCGAGCACAGGATCGTCGGCGGCTGCCAGCATGTCGACCTCGACCGCCAGCCCGAGCTCGACTCCATTTACGGGTCTGCCCATCCGACGCGTGAAGGCTTCTGCGATGTACTGTCCCACCCGTCCCGACGGCTGAACTCCGCCAACCCAATGGGCAACTGCTGACTTGTTCGTCCGCAGAATCTCACCGTTCTCCGCAGCAACCTGCCTAACTGCAGACGCGAGGCCCGCGTAGCTCCAGCTGGCCACCGCGATGGCCTCACGAAGCCTGACATTGGAGTCCCTCGGCATCCCCGCGCCCCTCCGACCTGGAGCCACTAAACCCGTTAAACCACTCTGCGTGCCCACAACCGTACCGTGAGCGAGCACCTCAGGGTTCACTGGTTACCAGTTGCCAAGCCCTGCCAAACGATGGGAACGCCGTCGTTGACGGAGGCCCACACAGGTCTGTCCCAGCCGGTGAGCCGGGACAGCAAGCGAAGGTGCGAACGATGTCCACTCTCAGCAGACCGATCCTCCATGCCTGGGAAGGCACCCTCACCGACCACGGCTCCTCCGTACGGACCGCGCGCCACCAGGTCCGCCATCAACTGGCCTCGTGGGGGTGGAACGGCGACCGCGTCGATGACCTCGTGCTCATCACCTCCGAGCTGGTCACCAACGCCGTCGTCCACGCCTGCCGGGGGACCGGCGAAGTGCGTCTCTACCTCCAGGAGTTCGCGGGCGACTGCCGGCTCGAAGTCTGGGATCCGCGCTTCGACCTGCCGCTCCGGGACCGACGCCCCCGCCGCTTCAGCGAGGGCGGACGAGGGATCGAGCTCGTCCGCGAGCTGGCCTTCGACTTCGGGGTGGTCATACGGCGCGGCACGGGCAAGCGCGTCTGGGTGCGCGTCCTGCTCGACGACGACCAGAACCCGTACTCACCGCACCGGAGTTGAGCACCGATGCAATCCCGTACGGGCCGTCACGCCCGCCGGCAGCGCGAAGACGCCAGGGCGGCCGTCGCCGAACTGACCGACGCCCTGGCCGCCGCGAACATCGTCCTGCCCTCGATCGGCACGGACAGCCCCTCCCTCTTCACCGGTGAGGTACTGGTGGAACTCGGCCGCGCCCGGCCCGACATCGTCGTCCGGCTCGCCGCACTCATCCGCCGAGGGACCGACCGGTGAACCGGCCGACGCCCCTCGAACTGGCCGTCGCCACGCTCGTCCTCGCCGCAAGCATCGCGCTCGCCTTCGGTGCGGCCGCGCTGGTCGACCCCGACCAGCGCGGCACTGCCGGCGTCGTCTGGTGGACGACCCTCGCGGCCTCGTTCCTCCGGGGCCTCAGCTGGTCCGAGACCGCCCTCGACCGGCGCCGGACACCGCCGCAGTGATCAGCACAGCTCGACCGCGTCCCCCACCCTCACCGCCCCCGGCTCCACCACCTGCGCGTACACGCCCGCGCAGGGCAGCGCCGCCATCCCCTCCAGCGGCACCAGCCGGTTCTGCGCGGCGAGGACCTTCAACGCCGCCGTACTGCGCGGCAGTTCACCGTGGGCGAGAGTGGGGACGGCGCAGCGTGGGGTGGGGACCAGCACGCGGATCCGCAGGTCCGGGCCGATCCGCACCTCGCGGCCCACCCACGCGTTCTCGACGTAGCCGTCACCCTCGGTGCGGATCACCAGGTTGGGGCGGTAGCGCTCGGCCTCGGCCGGCACGGCGTCCAGGGTGGAGGTGGTCACCAGATGCAGCGGGGCGAAGTCGAAGAACGTCCCGGCGGGCGCGGCCCGGCCGATCTCGTTCTCCGTGACGGCGACCTCCTCCTCGATCCCACGCGCCAACACCTCTTCCGGCACGGCCCGTTCGACGATCGCACCGGGCGGTCGCTCGTCGACCAGACGGACCTTGCGGCCCAGGAGTTCGGACAACACACGCTCGTCCACCTCCCGACCGTCCGGCCCGGTGATCACGACGCCACCGGGCTCCAGCACGGCCGTGAACCCGAGCATCGCCGCCCAGAGCCGCGGGTTCTTCGCACTCGCCACCCGCCCGCTCTCGGCATCGAGCAGCCCCATCACCCGGTCCCCGTCCAACCCGCGCTCGGTCACGGCAGCCTCGCCCAGCTCCTCCCCCAGCATCGACTTCACCGGGTACCGCCGAAGCCGCTCCACCGTCCCGATCCTCATGCCGCCGCCTCCGCCCATGCCCGCAGTTCCGCAAAGTTTCCCTCGCCCAGGCCGAGCCTAGAACGATCCACCGATTCAGCGCCGGGCCAAGGTGGTGAGCCGAGGGCCACCGACCATGTGCGGCAACGGGCCCAGCACCCGGGCACGGGAGGTGACCTCAGCAGCCACCGTCGACCTACATGGCCGAGTCATTTGACGAACACTCAACTCAATGCTCCGCCAGGCAGGGGAAACGCCTGACAAGCCCCCTTCGCTCGGGCAATGCTGATTCTTGCACCAATCACCACGCGGCATCACGCAAGCAATGTGACGGGAGCGGTGGTCATGGCAGTACGGTTCCTTGGTATCGATCCGGAAACCGGCAAGGAGGGCTCTCCGACCGTGTGGGTCGACGACGAGAGCCGGGACATCCTGATCCAGGGCTGGGACGCCGACAGGGAGCTGGTCGCGGCCGTGCTCGACGCGGGGCACGGCGAGCACCACGCGAACACGATCCCCGAAGGCGAATCAGTCGTCAGGATTCCAGCCCGACTGGTACCGGTCCTGAGGAGGGCATGCGATGCAGCAGAGCGTCCCTAGCTTCGCGGGACTGCTGGAGAGCGCCGAGCATTCGGCTGTTCACTTGGAGATGCGCGACGCTTACGGTGTCGCCGACGAGGCCGACGACTTCTCGAACTGGCGCGCCACGGGCCGGCGGGACAGCGATCCGGATTCCGACTACTGGAAGCCGTGGGTCGACAGCATCTCCCGGAAGGTCCGGCAGGGCGTTGACTTCCGCCGAGCACGGATCGTGTCGGTTCCCGTCAGCGACTACATCCGCTACGAACATGCCGCCACATCGGTGAACGTCGTCGCGGGCGAGCAGGTCCGCTGGCTGCCACGTGCCGAGGCATCAGGTCTCGCTCTTCCGGGCAATGACTTCTGGGTCTTCGACGGCCGGGCGGCCCTGTTCAACATCTTCGACGGTCACGGCGACTGGGCAGTACCGAAGCAGCAGTTCAGCACCGACCGTGAAGTCGTGGAGCTGTGCACCCGCGCCTTCGAGAGCGTCTGGGAGCGCGCCACCCCGCACGAGAAGTTCGCGGTCTGAGCCGATAGACCGGACCGCCAGAACATGCCCCTCTCTCCGTCTTCCAGTGCCCAAAATGCCCGTGCGTCCATCGCAGGCAAGCTCCGAGAGCTTCGGGACAGCGCCGGACTCACGGGACATGGCCTGGCACTCCGCACAGGTTTCAGCGAGTCCAAGGTCTCGCGCATCGCCAACGGCAGGACTCCCCCGTCCGCAGATGACATCAACCGCTGGTGCGTCGCCTGCGGAGCGGAGGCCCAGGCCCCGGACCTGATCGCCGCGAACCTCCAGGCCGGCGAGATGTACGTGGAGTGGAAGCGGCTCCACAGGACCGGAATGAAGAACGCCCAGGAGTCGGTCCTGCCTCAACTGGCTCAGAGCCGCCAGGTTCGCGTCTACGCCTCGAACGTCGTGCCTGGCATGATCCAGCGCGGCGAGTACGCACGGGCCTTGATGAGCACCATCACCGATTTCCAGAACACGCCCGACGATGTCGACGCGGCGGTGGCGAGCCGGCTGCAACGCGGACGCTACCTCCGCGAGGGGAACCGGACGTTCGCGCTCGTCATGGAAGAGGCGGTTCTTCGCTACCCCATCGGCGGCAAGGCAGCCATGGAGGACCAACTCCGCTACCTGCTTCAAGTGATGACACTGCCCCGCGTGAGCCTGGGCGTGATCCCCTTCGGGGCGCCCCGCGCGATGTGGCCGCTGGAAGCGTTCTACATGTACGACGACCGTATGGCCGATGCCGAGCTACTGACAGCGCTGGTGACCATCACCACCCCGAGCGAGATCGCCGCGTACTCGAAAGCATTCAAGATCCTTTCGTCCATGGCGGTGTACGGGCCACTCGCGAGAGCCCTGATCGAAGAGGCCATCGCCACTCTGGGGTGAATCCATGCAAGACGGCGCAAGATTGTGGCACTGTCCGTGACTGCCTCCCTACCGTCTATCACGTAGCCACTCGTACCGAGGGGAGGGAGAGCGGGGATGGCCACGCATCCACCAGGCCCGGCGCCACAGTCCCCGCTCCCCCACCGGCAAGGCATCGCAGTGGGCCACCGGCGCTCCACAGACCCCGCCCGCGCCGCTCCAGCGGCACGGGCGGGCAGCGCCGCCCTGTTGGGCTCCCGTCCGAGAGAGGTCAAGCCATGATCGTGCAGAACGACGGAGGACACGGGGGCAACCCCGCGCCGATCCAGCCGCCCGCGCCTCCGCCGCCGCCGTCCCCCGATGGTCAGTCGCCGCCCGGAGACGGAGGCCACCGCAAGTGACCGACTCCCTCCCCGAGGGTGCGGACCGCCCCGGCTCCGAGCCGGGGCGGTCCCTGCTCTCCGACGGTTCGATGAGCCCCGCATGGGCGGACACCTTCGACGCCGTGCCGCGCGCGCTGTTCGCGCCCGACATCGTGTGGTCGCACGACATGGCCAGCGGGCGGAGCGTCGTGGCCGACCGGCGGACCGACCCCGCGGGCTGGGTCGAAGCGATCGACGCGAACGTCCCCCTCGTCACGCAGTGGGATGACGGCACGCACAGGGGCACCGACCCGGGCACCGTTGCGACCAGCAGCATCAGCATGCCGAGCCTGGTCGCGTCGATGCTCCGGGACCTGGACGTACGACCGGGCATGAAGGTCTACGAAGGCGGGACCGGCCCCGGATGGAACGCCGCCCTCCTGGCCCACCGGCTCGGCTCGGCACAAGTGGTGAGCGTCGAGTACGACGAGGAGGTCTCGAAGGCAGCCCGGATCAACCTGGCCCGCGCCGGACTACGCCCCGAGCTGGTCATCGGTGACGGTGCGGCCGGCTGGTCCCGGGGCGGGCCGTACGACCGGGCGATCTTCACCTACGGCCTCCGGGCGATTCCGGCGCCCGTCGTGCGCCAGGTTCACGCCGGGGGCATGATCCTCGCTCCTTGGGGAACAGACTTCACCGCGCTGGACGCCGTGGTGAAGCTGACCGTGAACGACGACGGGAGCGTGAGCGGGCCGTTCACACAGATGGTCGAGTTCATGAAGTCGCGCAATCAACGGCTGGAATTCCCACAGCACTCGGCCTATGTCCCGGACTTCCCCGGCGACGCCGACACCTCCTGCATCACCGCCCTGATGCCCGAGGACCTCGGCGGGTACTGGGACGTTCGCCGCTTCTCCCTCGGCCTGGCCGTGCCGGATGCCACGCACGTCGTCCATCAACAGGACGACGGGACGACGTCGGCGTGGTTCTACGGGCTCACCGACCGGTCCTGGGCGGCTGTTGTCCGGCGCGAGGGCGATGCTGTGGGATCGGTGTACCAGTCAGGCCCCAGGCAACTCTGGCCCGCGGTGGAGCGCGCCCTGGACTGGTGGCAGGGCCAGGGCCGTCCGAGCCTGGAGCGCTTCGGACTGAGCGTGATCAACGGCAGCCACACCACCTGGCTGGACACCCCGGACAACGTGGTGCCGACGTACCGCTGATCGGCGCTCGACCGGGGTGTCCACAACCCTCAAGGAGACGCTGGATGTCGCAGAGCTTGACCAACTTCGCCGACCTCGTGCGGTCTGCGACGAAGTCGGCCGTCCATCTGGAACTGCGTGACGTCTATTCGGTCGAGAACGAGGACGAAGGCTTCCGAGCGTGGCGGGCCGGCCACCGGCTCGACCCCGCCGACCGCTCGTCCTGGTGGCGGCCGTGGCTCGACCTCGTCCAGGAGGTCACCGCCAACGGTGTCTCCGTCAAGCGTGCCCGAATCATCTCCGAGCCCGCCAGCGAGTACATCCGCTACGAGCACTCGTTCACATTCACCAATGTGGCCGGCGGTGAGGAAGTTCGCTGGCTGCCCAGGCGCAACACTTCCGATCTGCTGCTGCCCGGAAACGACTTCTGGCTGTTCGACGGCCGGATTGTCCAGTTCAACATCTTCGACGGCGAGGGCCGGTGGGTGCACACCGATCAGAACGATGAGCCCACCGTGGCACGATTCTGCGCGGCCGCCTTCGACGTCGTGTGGAATCGTGCCACCCCACACGACAAGTACAGCGTCTGATCCGAACACCACCCTGGCTGGCGCTGGACTCCCAAACTCATGCCACCGCCTCCGCCCAATCCCGCAGTAGCGCGAAGTCTCGCTCTCCCAGGCCGAGTTTGGGGTCAATGCGCAGGGTCAGCGCCGGCCCGGGGTGGTGGGCCGCTATCCACTCGGTGTCCTGCGGCTTCAGCTCGTCGTCCACCCAGACGAACGGACGGCTGGCGGCCCAGGCGACCAGGTTCCTGGTCTTCCAGTGCAGGCCGTCCGGATCCTCCTGGTGCAGCTCCGGCCAGTGGATGTACGGGAGCCGCGGCAGCCCGAGCAGCGGCCCGATGAAGGTGTTCGCCTCGTCCATCCACGTGGTGGCCCACACCAGCTCGTACCGCAGCGCCAGCAGCTCGGGCCCGTGGTCCGGGTTGATCCAGATCCGCAGCGGCCGCACGCGCTCGGCGGGCTTCTGCGGAAAGCGGGCGACCCAGCAGTCGGGCTTCACCCGGTGCGTGCCGTACCCGTGCGGCCGCCGGTGCCGCTTGGCTGCGTAGGGATTCAACGGACCGTCGACATCGAGCAGGAGCAGCGGCAGCGTCATACCGGGCATCCTCGCCGGGGAGCCCGCTCCGAGACCAGGGATTTCTCCTGCCCGGTTCGGATCCTCAAGGGCGCCGCGAAGCACCATCCCGGATCACGAGTCCGTGATCCGTATCCCGGAGCGCATGGTCCCGATCTTGAAGGAGGCTGTCGAACGTGTCGAACGTGCCCGACTTCGCCGCGCTGTTGAGGAGTGCCCGGCGGACCGCAGTTCATCTGGAGATGCGTGACGCCTACGCCGTGGGCGACGAGGCCGAGGAGATCGACCGGTTCGCCCGAACCGGCGAGATCGAGCTCGACCCCGAAGCGTCCTGGTGGCCCGAGTGGTTGGGACTCGTCCGCGAGACGGTCGGCCGGGGTGTGGTCATGCGGCGCGCCCGGATCGTCTCCGAGCCGGTGACCGACTACATCCGATGGGAACACGCGGTCACCCCGATGAACGTGGCGGCCGGCGAGCTGGTCCGGTGGCTCCCCAGAAGCCAGGCATCCGACATCGCGCTGCCGGGCAACGACTTCTGGCTGATTGACGACCAGCTGGTGCTGTTCCACTTCTTCACGGGGTATGGCGACTGGGCCGACCCGGGGTTCGCGTTCTCCGAGGACCCGGCGACGGTGCTTCTCGTCTCCTCCGCATTCGAGGCCGTCTGGAAACGCGGCACCCTGCACGACAGCTATAGCGCCTGATCTGAACCTCACCCTGCCAAGGGTTGTCCCGTCACTGATCTTTGGCAGCACGAGAGTGGCTGGCCAGGATCGCATCCCAGGTTCCCTTCGGGGAGGCACTGACCTCGGTTCACCCCTGCGACCGCACGACACAGCAGCGGGTAGCAGACGCCTCCGGCCGACAACGTGCGAGCCTCCTGACCTGGGGAGATGAGCAGGGCCCCTGTTATCGTGCGCCAATGTCAACGATCAAACAGTTCCAAGTGACCTTCGACTGCGCGGAGCCAGTGCGCCTCGCCGCCTTCTGGTGCGAGGTGCTGGGGTACGTCATGCCGGCGGTCCCGGAGGGCTTCGCCACGTGGGAGGAGTGCTACCGCTCACTGCCGCCCGAGGATGCGATCTACTTCGCGTGCACTGATCCCTCGGGTGTGGCCCCGCGCTTGCTCTTCCAGCGAGTTCCCGAAGGCAAGGTCGTCAAGAACCGGGTGCATCTCGATGTGCGGGCCGGCGTCGGGCTCGTGGGTGAGGAGCGCCTGGCCACACTTGAGGCCGAATGCGCGCGGCTGACGGTGCTCGGCGCGAAACACGTGCTGACGCAGCGCGCCGATGGCGTCAACGAGTCGTGCATCACGATGCAGGACATCGAGGGCAACGAGTTCTGCCTCGCCTGATTCTCCTCCGAGACTGCGAGGTGGGCGGCCGTCTCCGGCCTCGGGGTACATCGGGACCCTGATCGTCACGGCCAGGACTCCGGGGGCCTGACGCCCGCGCCGCTCCGCCCGTGCGTCACCTGGTGACGCACGGGCGGAGCATACGGGCGAGGCATGGTGCCCTACGGCGCGATGGGCAGGCGGCGCTTGTGGTCGGTGAGGCGGTAGCGGCGGACGATCGTGTCGAAGGCCTGCTCGCCCACCGGCTTGCCCTCCAGGAAGTCGTCGATGTCGTCGTAGGTGACTCCGAGCGCGTCCTCGTCGGCCTTGCCCGGGGCGAGGGTCTCCAGGTCGGCCGTCGGGACCTTCCAGACCAGTTCGGCGGGCGCGCCCAGGGTGTCCGCGACGGCGCGCACCCGGCGCTTGGTCAGGCCGGTCAGCGGGACGAGGTCGGCGGCGCCGTCGCCGAACTTGGTGAAGAAGCCGGAGACCGCCTCGGCCGCGTGGTCGGTGCCGACGACCAGGCCGTCGTGCGCGCCGGCCACCGCGTACTGGGCGATCATGCGCTGGCGGGCCTTGATGTTGCCGTGCACGAAGTCCTGGTGACCGGCGCCGCGGAAGGTCACGTCGGCGGCCAGGGCCGCGTCGAGCGCGGCGTCGCTCGCGGGCTTGATGTCGACGGTCAGCACCTCGTCCGCCCGGATGAAGGAGAGCGCGAGCTGGGCGTCGTGCTCGTCCGCCTGGACGCCGTAGGGCAGTCGCATCGCGTAGAACCGCGCCTCGTGGCCGGCGGCCCGGGCCCGCTCGACGGCGAGCTGGCACAGCCGGCCGGCGGTGGTGGAGTCGACGCCCCCGCTGATGCCCAGCACGAGGGAGCGCAGACCGGTGGAGGTCAGCCGCTCGGCGAGGAAGGCCACCCGGCGCTCGATCTCCCCCGCGGCCTCGAAGGTCTCGGCGACCTCCAGCTCCCGGGCGATCTCCTGCTGCAGGGCGATGGACGCCGGCACGCTCACGTCTGCTCCTTGGTCGGGTTCACGATGTGCTGTCGCACCCACCCTACTCAGCCCGGATACCCGGCGGGAAAGCCCGTTCGACAGGCGTCGGCGCCATCCGGCGGCCGGGCCGGGCGGGGGTGCCCCGGGCCGGCGGGCGGCCGGGTCGCCGCCGGTCCGCGCCCGTCCTTCGCACGCACACCCGCTGACGGTCCGTCGGAGGCGGTCCGTAGCATGGGCACGCGCGCGGCCGGGGCGCTCGGCGCCCTCTGGCAGACTGTGCGACCAATGATCCCGTTGGGCCGGGGCATGACACGTGGGGGCGAAGGGCATGAGCAGCCGGGGGACCGTGCTCGGGGGGCGCTACACGCTGACCGAGCGGATCGGCGGCGGGGGCATGGGCGCCGTCTGGCGTGCCGACGACGAGGTGCTCGCGCGGCAGGTCGCCGTGAAGATCCTGCACCCGGGGCTGGTCGAGGACGGCACCTTCGTCAAGCGCTTCCGGCGCGAGGCCCAGCTGCTCGCCGCGCTGAAGCACCCCGGCATCGTCGACGTCCACGACTACGGCGAGACCGGCGAGGACTCCGGGGACGACCGGGTCGCCTACATCGTCATGGAGCTGATCGCCGGGCAGCCGCTGGACAAGGTGCTCGCCGAGAGCGGGCCGATGCCGCCCGAGCGGGCGCTGGGGCTGCTCGCCACCGCGCTGGACGCCCTGCACGCCGCCCACCGGCAGGACATCGTGCACCGCGACGTCAAGCCGTCCAACCTGATGGTCCGGCCCGAGGGCCAGGTGACGGTGACCGACTTCGGCATCGCGCGGGCCGTCGCGAGCACCAGGATCACCGCCTCCCACGCGGTGATCGGGACGGCGCTCTACATGGCGCCCGAACAGGCCGAGGGCCAGGCCGTCACCCCGGCCTCGGACGTGTACTCGATCGGCGTGGTCGGCTACGAACTGCTCACCGGGCAGCCGCCGTTCGTCGGCGAGAGCGTGCTGGAGGTCGCCCTCAAGCACATCCGGGATCCCGCGCCCGAGCTGCCGGCGGCCCTGCCGGCGGCGGTGCGCGAGCTGATCGCCACCGCGCTGGCGAAGAAGCCGGAGGACCGCTTCGCCGACGCCGCCGCGATGGCGGCTGCGGCGAGGGCCGCGATCGGCGCCGCATCCGGCGCGCCCGCGCTGCCGGCGGCACCCGCAGCGCCCGCAGTGCCCGCAGCGCCCGCCAAGGCGGCGGCCGACGTCGGCAAGGTGGAGTCCCGTGCCGTCACCGAGCCCGGCACCCGCCGGCGGCGGCGCGGCTTCCTCGTCCCCATCGTCATACCGGTGATCATCACGGCGGGCACCGCGACCGTCCTGCTGATCGACCGCACCCCGTTCACGTCCGAGGCGAAGACGCCCGAGGCGCAGCCGTCCGTCGTGGTCTCCGCCCCGGCCAACGCCGGCACCCCGGCGCCGACGGCCGGGGCCTCGACGACTCCGCCCCCGACCACCCCGGCACCGACCGGCACCCCGACCGCCCCCGGCGCCCAGCAGCCGACACCTCCGCCGGGCACCACCACCCCGAACCCCGGTACGGCGAACGGAGGCACCGGCGGCGGCACACCGCCGCGCGGGGGCAGCGCGAGCCAGCCCCCGGCCACCGCCCCGGTCCCGCCGGCCGGCACCCCCGCGCCCGGCAACCCGCCCGCGGCCGGAACGCAGCCCGGCAACCAGCCGGCGGCCACCACGCCACCGCCGCAGAACTCCGGCACGCCCGCGGGCTGCGGCGGCACCAACTGGGGTTCCATCGTCAGCGTCGCCTCCGGCCTCAAGCTCGGCCTGTCCAAGGACACCCCGGCGGGCGGCCAGGCCGTCGTCATGGGCGGGACGACCGCCTTCGGCTGGGTGCACTCCGTCCCGAGCAGTTGGCACCAGTTCAACCCGTGCAACATGAGCGGCCCGGCCCTCGTCCAGGAGACGGACGGCCGGGTGACGCTCTCGGGCGGCTTCAGTTTCCTGACCAACTGGAAGGTCACCGCCGCGAGCACGCCGGGCGCCTTCTACCTCGCCGACTACATGGGCTACGACTGCCTGACCGACAACGGTGCGGGCAAACCGGTCACCATGGTCAGCTGCACGCCCGGCAACAAGTCCCAGGAGTTCCGGATCCCCTGACCGGCGCCGTGGCCCGGCCCGGGGGCCGGCTCACACCCGGCCCGGGGCCCGCTCCGTTCACGGCCGGGTCCAGAGGTTGCGGGCGGCGAGCAGCGGCAGGACGCCCTCGCCGAACCAGTAGGCCTCCTCCAGGTGCGGTATCCCGGACAGCACGAACTCGTCGATGCCCAGCTCGTGGTACTCGGTGATGAGGTCCGCGACCTCGCGGTGGCTGCCGACCAGCGCCGTCCCCGCGCCGCCCCGCAGCAGGCCGATGCCGGCCCAGAGTCCGGGGTGGATCTCCAGCCGCTCGGCCGAGCCGCCGTGCAGCGCGAGCATCCGGCGCTGGCCCTCCGACTCGCTCCGGGCGAGGGCCCGTTGGGTCTCCCGGACCCTCCCCCGGTCCATCGACGCCAGCAGGCGCTCGGTCTCCGCCCAGGCCTGGGCGGAGGTGTCCCGGGTGATCACGTGCAACCGGATCCCGAAGCGGACCACCCGGCCCTGTGCGGCGGCGAGTTCACGGATCCAGGCGAGCTTCTCGCGGACCTGCGCGGGCGGCTCGCCCCAGGTCAGGTAGACGTCGGCGTACCGGGCGGCGACGTCGCCCGCCGCCGGGGAGGAACCTCCGAAGTACACGGGCGGCACCGGATCCGGCAGCCGGTTCACGGTGGCCTGCTCGACCCGCAGGTGGACGCCGTCGTGGTCGACGGTCTCCCCCGCCCAGAGCCGGCGGGTGATGGACAGGAACTCCCCCGTCCTGGCGTAGCGGGCGTCCTTGTCCAGGAAGTCCCCGTAGGCGCGCTGCTCGGCCGACTCGCCGCCGGTCACCACGTTGAGCAGCAACCGCCCACCGGACTGCCGTTGGTAGGTCGCCGCCATCTGCGCGGCCAGCGTCGGGCTGATCTGCCCGGGCCGGAACGCCACCAGGTACTTCAGCCGCTCGGTCACCTGGGTGAGCATCGCCGTGGTCAGCCAGGCGTCCTCGCACCACGCCCCGGTCGGGGTCAGTGCCCCTTCGAAGCCCAACTGCTCGGCGGTGCGCGCGATCTGGCCCAGGTAGGCGATGCTCGGCGGCCGGTCGGACCCGGCCGTGCCGGGCGTCGAGCCGTGCCCGCCGCCGACGATCTGCCGGCTGTCGCCGTTGGTGGGGAGGAACCAGTGAAAGGTGAGGGACATCGGACGGACACGCTCCTGGCGGTGGCTGGCTGCTGGTGAACCCGGTTCGCGTCAGCGGCGACAGCCGGCCGCGCACACCCGTCCCAGGTCGACGTGCAGCCGTCGTACGGGGAGGAAGGGGGCCGGAGCGGTCATGGACCGATTCTCCGGGACTTCCGCCCCGCTATCAAGACACCCGCCCAGGCCGACGGACCGGACCGGAGAGGAGCGGAGAGGAGCGCGGAAAAGCCGCCGGGCCTCCCCTCGGCAGCGGAGGGGAGGCCCGGCGGGTGGTACGACTGGGGGCGGCTCAGACGAGGCCGGCCTTCTCCAGGGCGGAGCAGCAGGTGTTGACCAGGAGGCGGGTCACCACGTACGGGTCCACGTTGGCGTTCGGGCGACGGTCCTCGATGTAGCCCTTCTGGTCGACCTCGACCTGCCACGGGATGCGGACCGAGGCACCGCGGTCGGAGACGCCGTAGGTGTAGACGTTCCACGGGGCGGTCTCGTGCTTGCCGGTCAGGCGCGACTCGATGTCGGCGCCGTACTGGGTGACGTGCTCCAGGACGATCTCCTGCGAGGCGCCGAGCGACTCGCAGGCGGCGATGATCGCGTCGTAGCCCTCGCGCATCGCCTTGGTGGAGAAGTTGGTGTGCGCGCCGGCGCCGTTCCAGTCGCCGCGCGCGGGCTTGGCGTCGAGGGTGGCGTCGATGCCGAACTCCTCGGCGGTGCGGTAGAGCAGGTAGCGGGCGACCCACATGTGGTCGGAGGCGGTCAGCGCGTCGACCGGGCCGATCTGGAACTCCCACTGGCCGGGCATGACCTCGGCGTTGATGCCGCAGAGCGAGAGGCCGGCCGCCAGGCAGCGGTCCATGTGCAGCTCGACGATCTCGCGGCCGAAGACCTCCTCGGCACCGACACCGCAGTAGTAGCCGCCCTGCGGGGCCGGGAAGCCGCCCTCGGGGAAGCCGAGCGGGCGGGAGCCCTTGAAGAAGGTGTACTCCTGCTCGATGCCGAAGATCGACTCCTGAGCGGCGAACTGCTCGGCGATCGGGCGCAGCAGCGCACGGGTGTTGCTCTCGTGCGGGGTGCCGTCGATCTCGTTGACCTCGCACAGGACGAGGATGTTGTCGCCGCCGCGGATCGGGTCCGGGAAGGTGGCAACCGGCGCGAGGACGCGGTCCGAAGCGTGACCCTCGGCCTGGTTGGTGGAGGAACCGTCGAAGCCCCAGGTCGGGATCTTGTCCGCGTTGGCCAGGATCCGAGTCTTGGAGCGGAGCTTGGCGGTCGGCTTCGTGCCGTCGATCCAGATGTACTCGGCCTTGATTGCCACGGCGGTGAACCTCGCAAACTGAGTGGTGGGTGCCCGCGTAGCGTCGCAAGCCGCCGTTTCCCGGTTGTTCCTCCTATGTAACACCCAGGTGAACCAACCGTCCGCGTTGGCACGGTCACGGTGCGGGAGTGCCGTGGATGACACCCCCGCCCCGGCCCGCGAACCGGGAGGGTGTCAGCCGGGGAGGGCGTCATCCACGGAGGGTGTCATCCACAGAGGGCGTCAGCGGCGACGGGCGTGCGCGGCCCGGCGGCGGGTGGCCCACAGCGCGAAGCCGCCGACGACGACCAGCGCGGCCGCCCCGGCGGCGAGCGGCCCGGTGGCGTCACTGCCGCCGGTGGCGGCGAGGTCGCCGCCGGCACCGGACGCGCTCGCGCCGGCGGCCTGCGGGCGGGCGGCCCGGCCGGGCGGCGTGGTGGTCGCGTCGACGGCGGGCTGGACGGCCGGGGTGGCGACTGGCGCGGTGGCGGGCGCCGTCGGCGTGACCGAGGGGGTCGGGGTGGCCGGCGCGGTCGGCTTCTCGCAGCTCACCGAGGCGACGGTGATCTTCCCGGTCACCTTGGCGACGTTGAGGTTCAGCGGGTTCACCTCGATCTGCACCTCCAGCGCCGACGCGGCGGCCGTCGTCGAGGTGGTGGTCCGCCTGGAGAACTCCACCGAGACGCTGCCGACCAGCGGCACGTCCACGTGGGTCGGCCCGTACAGACTGAGGGTGACCGACTTGCCGAGGACGGTGAGCCGGGCGGGCGCGGTGACGTCGGCGGTGGGCGGCCCGTCGACCGGGCAGGTGACCGCGGAGCTGAGCGCCTCCAGGCCGAGCAGGGTGGTGGCCGGCAGGCCCGGCGCGTGCACGTCGGCGTTGACCAGCTTGACGGAGGCGGCGGTGCCCTTGGCGTCGGACGTCGTCACCGAGGTGCCGACGTCCGCCTTGACCAGGGTGACCGGGCCCTGCTGGTCGACGCCGTCGACCTTGGCCGTCAGCACCGAGCCCTCGCGCTGCGCCGGGGTCTCGACCTTGTTCAGCGCGATGTTCACCGGGACGTCCACCGCCTTGTTCAACAACGAGACGTCCAGGTCGAGTTCGGCGGTGACGGCGCGCGCCTTGCCGGGCGTCGCGGCCGCGGGCGCACCGGGCACGGACGCACCGGGTGCGGGGGTCGGCCCGGTCGCGTGGGCCGCCGGCGCCACGGCCAGCACCGTCGCCACCGCGGCGGCGACGACGGACCCGACAGAACCGACGGAACCGACGGAACCGACGCGACCGACGCGACCGACGCGACCGACGCGACCGACGCGACCGACAGAACCGACGCGGCCGGCGGCGGACGTGGAACGGGAAGAAGACATGGCGGTACCCCCACAGGTGGTGATCTCGGTAGAGCGCGCCTCCGACATCACCCGCGGGGCGGGGCAAGGGGCTGGTGCTCCGAACGACGAGCCGCCAGTCTCATCGAACAGTGCGTCACATGAGCCACACGGAACGTCATTTCACTCGTTCGGGTGAGATTGACGCGCCGCGGCGACGGATGGACGCTCGGGCCGCCCCGGGTCTACGGCAGTCGCCAGTCCACCGGCTGGGCCCCCTGCCGCACCAGCAGCTCGTTCGCCCGGCTGAACGGCCGCGAGCCGAAGAAGCCGCCGTTCGCCGAGTACGGGCTCGGGTGGGCGGACTCGATCGCCGGCACCTCGCCCAGCAGCGGGCGCAGATTGCGGGCGTCGCGCCCCCAGAGGATCGCCACCAGCGGGCCGCCGCGCGCCGCCAGGGCGCGGATCGCCTGCTCGGTGACCTCTTCCCAGCCCTTGCCGCGGTGCGCGGCGGGCTTGCGCGGCGCGGTGGTCAGAGCCCGGTTCAGCAGCAGGACGCCCTGCTGCGTCCACGGCGTGAGGTCCCCGTTGGACGGCTGCGGCAGGCCGAGGTCGTTCCCGTACTCCTGGAAGATGTTGATCAGGCTGGCCGGGATCGGCCGCACCTCCGGCCCGACCGAGAAGCTCAGCCCGACGGCGTGCCCGGGCGTCGGGTACGGGTCCTGCCCGACGATCAGCACCCGCACGTCGGCGAGTGGCTGCTGGAAGGCGCGCAGGACGTTCGGCCCGGAGGGCAGGTACGTGCGGCCGGCGGCCAGCTCGGCGCGGAGGAAGTCGCCCATGGCGGCAACCTGGCCGGCGACCGGCTCCAGCGCGGTGGCCCAGCCGGGCTCGACGATCTCGTTCAGTGGACGCGGTGCCATGGGCGCCACCCTATCGGCCTACCCGGACAGGCCGTTCATCCGGATGATCATCACAACGATCATCGGGAGCCCCTCGGCCGGTCGCGGTGACGATCACGGGAGGCCACGGCCCACCACCGCGACGACCACCGGGAACCGCTCGGCCCACCGGCCGCGGCACTCAGCCCACCGGCCGCCCGCGCAGCACCACCAGCCGCGGGTCCGCGAGCACCCGGACGTCCGCGCGCGGGTCCTCGTCGTACACCACGAAGTCGGCCGACGCCCCCTCCTCCAACCCCGGGCGGCCGAGCCACCGCCGCGCTCCCCAGCTGGCCGCCGACAGCGCCTCGGCGGGGCTGAGCCCGGCCTTCACCAGCTCGGCCACCTCCTCGGCCACCAGCCCGTGGGCGAGCGAGCCGCCCGCGTCCGTCCCGACGAAGATCGGGATGCCCGCGTCGTGCGCGGCCCCGACGGTGTCGTAGCGGCGTTCGTGCAGCCGGCGCATGTGCGCGGCCCAGGCCGGGAACTTGGCCTCGCCGCCGGCCGCCAGGGTCGGGAAGGTGGCGATGTTGACGAGGGTCGGAACGATCGCGACGCCGCGCTCCGCGAAGGCCGGGATCAGCTCCTCGGTCAGCCCGGTGGCGTGCTCGACGCAGTCGATGCCGGCCGCCAGCAGATCGGGCAGCGACTCGGCCGCGAAGCAGTGCGCGGTGACCCGCGCGCCCTCCTCGTGCGCCGCCGCGATCGCCCCGGCCAGCGCGTCGCCGGGCCAGCAGGCGGCGAGGTCGCCGGTGCCGCGGTCGATCCAGTCGCCGACCAGCTTCACCCAGCCGTCCCCGCGCCGGGCCTCGGCCCGGACGTAGGCGGCGAGGTCGCCGGGCTCGATCTCGTGCGCGTAGTTGCGGATGTAGCGGCGGGTGCGGGCGATGTGCCGGCCGGCCCGGATGATCCGGGGCAGGTCGTCCCGGTCGTCGATCCACCGGGTGTCGGCGGCCGAGCCGGCGTCGCGGATCAGCAGGGTGCCGGCGTCACGGTCGGTCACCGCCTGCTTCTCGCTGGTGGCGGCGTCGACGGCGCCGTGCGCGTCCAGCCCGACGTGACAGTGTGCGTCCACCAGACCGGGCAGCACCCAGCCGGTCACCGTGCGGACGTCGCCGGCCGCCGCCGGGCGGTCGAAGGCCACCCGGCCGTCCACCACCCAGAGTTCGTCCCGGACGTCCTCCGGACCGACCAGCACCCGGCCCCTGACGTGCAGCACCGCACCATCGCTCATGGCTCGCACTCTACCGAGCAGGGCCTTCCTTGTAAGCAGGGAGAATGAGGCAGACTCGTCCCTGTCCGAACCGCCTCCCGGCGTCCCCTCCCCCGCAGTTCACCGAAAGGCCGGCCGCCACCGTGAGCCCCTTCCTCGACCTTCCCCCGCTCAGCGCCGCCGCCTTCGCGGCGATCGAGGACCAGGTCGCCACCCTGCTGCACACCACCGCCGACGTGATCGTGACCCAGGGTGAGGCGCTGCTGCCGCTGGAGGCCGCGATCCGCGGCGCCGCGCACCCGGGCTCGACCGCGCTGAACATCGTCACCGGCCCGTACGGCCAGACCTTCGGCAACTGGCTGCGCGACTGCGGGGCGACGGTCGTGGACCTCGCGGTGCCGTTCGACAGCGCGGTCACCGCCGGGCAGGTCGCCGAGGCACTGGCGGCCCACCCCGCGATCGACTTCGTCTCCCTGGTCCACGCCGAGGCCGCCACCGGCAACACCAACCCGGTCGCCGAGATCGCCGCCGTCGTCCGCGAGCACGGCGCGCTGATGATGCTGGACGCCGTCGCCTCGGTGGCCGCCGAGCCGTTGCTCACCGACGCGTGGGGCATCGACCTCTGCGTGATCGGCGGGCAGAAGGCGATGGGCGGCCCGGCCGGCGTCTCCGCCGTCTCGGTCTCCGAGCGCGCCTGGGAGCGGATCGCCGCCAACCCGGCCGCGCCGCGCCGCTCCTACCTCTCGCTGCTGGACTGGAAGGAGCGCTGGACGGACGCCGGGCGCACCGTACTCCCGCACGCCCCGGCCCAGTTGGAGATGCTGGCGCTCGGTGCCTGCCTGGACCGGATCGCCGCGGACGGCCTGCCCACCGTGATCGCCCGCCACCGCGCCGCCGCCGCGGCGACCCGCGCGGGCGTCCGCGCCCTGGGCACCGTCACCCCGTTCGTCCCGGACGACGCCCACGCCGCGCCGGTCGCCACCACCCTGCGCACCCCCGCCGGCCTGTCCGCCGCCGGGCTCGCCGCCGACCTGCTCCGCCACGACCCGGCGCTCCCCGTCCAGCCCGGCGGCGGCGCGCTCGCCACCGAGATGCTCCGGGTCAACCACTACGGCCCGGCCGCCTCCCCCGAGACGGTCCGCGCGACCCTCACCGCCCTGGCCGCCGCCCTCGACACCGACCCGGCAGCCGCCCTCAAGGCGGCGGACACCGCATGGGAGGCGGCGGGCCACTCGTCCGAGTGACGAAGAGCGTCGCCCTCACCAACCCCTCGGGAGCTTCTGTTCCCGAGGGGTTCATTGTTTCGCCACTCTGATCTCACCATCGCCCGCAAGGCTCCTCTCGGCGCAAGTTGGCTATACAACTTGACGCTCACCGCCCCGCCGAGGAGGAGCCCATGACCACCCACCTGCCGCCGTACTGGCTGCGCGACAACTGCCCCTGTGGCGAGTGCCGGGACCAGCGCAACGGACAGAAGCTGTTCCAGATCACCGACCTGCCGGCCGACCTCGCCGTCGCCGCCCACACCGAGGTCGGCGGGAACCTGGAGGTGCTCTGGTCGGACGGCCACCGGTCGCGCTACCCGCTGGAGTGGCTGGAGCGGGATGCGGACGGCGACGGGCGCACGGAGGCGGCGAAGCGGCTCTGGGTCGCGGCCGACTTCCGGCACGGGATCCCCGAGGCCCAGTGGGCGGCGTACCTGGCCGACCCGGCCGAGCGGGCGGCGGTGCTCGGAGCCGTCCGGCGCTCGGGGTTCGCGGTGCTGCGCGGGGTACCGGCGGTCGAGCGGCAGGTGCTCAAGGTGGCCGGGACCTTCGGGTACGTCCGGGTCACCAACTACGGCGAGCTGTTCGACGTCCGGGTCGAGCCGGATCCGAACAACCTGGCCTTCACCAGCGCCGCGATCGCCCCGCACAGCGACAACCCGTACCGGGACCCGGTGCCCACCCTGCAGCTGCTGCACTGCCTGGAGAACTCCGCGACCGGCGGCGACTCCGGCCTGGTGGACGGCTTCAAGGCGGCCGCGCTGCTGCGCGAGGAGGCGCCCGAGGACTTCGCGGTGCTGACCCGTACGCCCGTCCCGTTCGTCTTCCGCGACCGCGGCACCGAACTGCGCGCCGACCGGCCGCTGATCGAGGTGGACGCGCTCGGCCGGATCCGCGAGGTGCGGTTCAACAACCGGTCGATCGGCACCCTGCGCGCGCCCGCCGAGGAGCTGGACGCCTTCTACGCCGCCTACCGCCGGTTCGCCGCGATCACCCTGCGCCCCGAACTCCAGCTGGACTTCCGGCTCGACCGGGGCGACTGCCTGATCTTCGACAACGTCCGCCTGCTGCACGCCCGGACGGCCTTCGCGCAGGACGGTTCGCGCCACCTCCAGGGCTGCTACGCGGACCTCGACTCGCTCTCCTCCACCCTCGCGGTACTGGAGCGCCGCTCCGCCGCGCTGGACACGATCGCCGAGCTGTTCGCGGGCGAGGGCGCCGGCGAGTACCTGGGCGAGGCGGTCACCATGGCCGAGCACATGCTGCAGGCGGGTGCGCTGGCGCAGGCCGCCGGGGCGGCCCCGGAGCTGGTCGCGGCCGCGCTGCTGCACGACCTCGGCCACTTCTTCGACAAGCACGGCCACGGGGCCCTGCACGGCCGGGATTTGATGCAGGGTCAGGACAACCGGCACAGCGACACCGGCGCCGCCTGGCTGGCGCAGTGGTTCGGCCCGGAGGTCACCGAGCCGGTCCGGCTGCACGTGGCCGCCAAGCGCTACCTGTGCGCGGTCGAGCCCGGCTACCGCGAGCGGCTCTCGGAGGCCTCGGAGTACACCCTCCAGGTGCAGGGCGGTCCGATGGGCGAGGAGCAGGCGGCCGCGTTCGCGGCCCTGCCCGGGGCGGCCGACGCCGTCGCGGTGCGCCGCTGGGACGAGCAGGCCAAGGAGGCGGACGCCGTGACGCCGGGGTTCGAGCACTTCCGTCCGCTGCTGGCGGCCCTGATGCGCTAGCCCGGTGGGCGAGGCCCCTCACGCCGGGGCCGCCGTGCACCGCACCCGGGTGGGAAGTCGGCCGGTCCGACTTCCCACTCCCGCGGCGGAGTCAGTCACCCTCCCGCGCGTGCCGCGAAAGGGCCGAGGTGGCCAGCGAGTTGTGCACGCTGAAGGCCACCGTGCCGGGCAGGTAGCGGTCCTGGGACCACTCCACCGGCATGCCGGCCGGGTCGGTGGTCCGGCGTCGCTCGCGCAGCAGCGGGCTGCCCCGGCGGCAGCCGAGCAGCCGGGCGTCCTCCGCGTTGGCGGCGACGATGTCGATGGTGTGGTCCGCGTCCGTGAACAGGATGCCGTGCTCGCGCAGGACTTCGGTGTGCGAGACCACGTCGGGCGGCAGCTGGGCCACGATCTCGCCGACCCGGGGCGGGTAGACCGTCCGCTCGACCATCACCGGCGCCCCGGCGAGCGTGCGCAGCCGGACCGTCACGTACACCTCGGACCCGGGCTCCAGGCGCAGCTGCTCGCGCTCGGCCGCGTCGGCCGGCCGGCGGACCAGCGAGTCCAGGATGCCGCCGGGCTCCTCCCCCATCGAGTAGGCCCAGTGCGTGAAGCTGAGCAGCTCGGAGAAGCTCTGCACCCGGGCGGTGCCCAGCACCACCCGGCGGGTGCCGCGGCGGGAGGTGACCAGCCCGTCCGAGCGCAGCACGGCGAGCGCCTGGCGGACGGTGCCGCGCGAGACGCCGTACTGCTCGGCCAGCGCGCCCTCGGCGGGCAGCCGGCCGGCCTCGCCGAACGCACCGGTGGTGATCGCCTCGCGCAGATCGGCGGCGACCTTGCGGTAGAGCGCGCCGGCGGCGCGGTCCTGGCCGGGCACGGCGGGGGCCGCAGGGGCCGCGGGGCGGTCGGGCTCCAGTGCCACGTCAGTCAATGTCCCTCCTGGGGCGGTGTCCTGCGCAGCCGTACCGGCCCGGACAGCCCGACCTTATCCCGCTGCGCCTTCGAAGCATCGCACTCGGCCGATCACTCCCCGATGGCCTGATTCGACCGTTCCCGCAGCCGACCCCGGTTCTGGGCCATCCGTTCACCTTCCCGTCACCGGACTCCGGCGTACTTACCCCCGTCAGGCGAAGTTGGCTAGTCAACTCGGACGGTTCCGAACGGCCGGTCGCCCGACCTCCCCTTACGAATTCGCATCTCCCGCGAGACGCACCCCCGCGAAACGCACTCCTCGCAGTACGCCCCCGATCAGGAGACTGACCCGTGACCGTGCACCGTGCCCGCGCCGCCGCCTTCGCGGCCGTACTGACCGCCGCCGCGCTCTCCCTCACCGCCTGCGGCTCCGCCGGTTCGACCGCCCCGAAGTCCGGTGACGCCGCCAAGGCCGGCGCCAAGGACGCCAAGGACGCCACCTCGCTCGCCGACTTCGGCGGTCTGGACGGCCTCGTCGCCGCCGCCAAGAAGGAGGGCAAGCTGCACGTCATCACGCTGCCCAGGGACTGGGCGAACTACGGCAAGATCATGGACTCGTTCAAGGCCAAGTACGGCATCGAGATCGAGGACGAGAACCCGGACGGCTCCAGCCAGGACGAGATCAACGCGATCACCTCCCGCAAGGGCCAGGACCGCGCCCCCGACGTCGTCGACCTCGGCAGCGCGTTCGCGCTCCAGGCGGTCAAGGACGGCCTGCTCGCCCCCTACAAGGTGGCCACCTTCGACAAGGTCGCGGACACCATGAAGGACGCGAACGGCGCCGCCGTCAACGACTACGGCGGCTACATCTCGATCGGCTGCGACGCCAAGAAGATCGCCAACTGCCCGAAGACCTTCGCCGACCTGCTCAAGCCCGAGTACAAGGGCCAGGTCGCCCTGAACGGCAACCCGACCAAGTCCGGCTCCGCCTTCGGCGGCGTCTACGCGGCCGCGCTGGCCAACGGCGGCTCGCTGGACAACATCCAGCCCGGCATCGACTTCTTCGGGAAGCTGAAGTCCTCCGGCAACTTCAACCCGGTCGAGTCCACCCCGGCCACCATCGAGAAGGGCGAGACCCCGATCTCGATCGACTGGTCCTACCTGAACGCCGGCTACAGCGACCAGTTCAAGGACAAGGGCGTCGACTGGAAGGTCTCCGTCCCCTCCGACGGCAGCTACGCCCAGTTCTACAACCAGGGCATCAACAAGTGGGCCCCGCACCCGGCGGCCGCCCGCCTGTGGCAGGAGTACCTGTTCAGCGCCGAGGGCCAGAACCTCTTCCTCGGCGGCTACGCCACCCCCTCCACCTTCGAGGCCCTGAAGAAGGACGGCACGCTGGACACCGCGGCCGCCGCCAAGCTGCCCGCCGTCGAGAAGCCGTTCACCACCTTCCCGACCCAGGACCAGATCACGGCCGCCAAGAAGGTCGTCACCGAGAACTGGACCAAGGCCATCGCAGGCTGACGACCAGCCGCAGCAACCCGAACGGGCTGATCCCACTCATGACCACGGCTCCCACCCCGGTGCCGACCACCCCCGCCGCCACCGACCTCGGTGGCGGCGCGGGGGCGTCCCGCACCGCCACGACCACCACCCCCACCCCCCGCAGGCGCCGCGCGCCCCGCCTGCGCGGCGGCTCCTGGCTCGCCACCGTGCCGCTCTTCCTCTTCTTCGCGATCGGCTTCGGCCTCCCCGCCGTCGCGATCGTGATCGGCGCCTTCACCACCTCCAGCGACGCGGACGGCGGTGGCGGCCAGTTCACCTTCGACAACGTCACCGCCTCGCTCCAGGGCGCGTACTGGACGGCGATGGTCAGCAGCCTCAAGCTCTCCGCGCTGACCGCGCTGCTCTCCACCGTGATCGGCCTGCCGATCGCGCAGGCCGTGGTGACCTCCCGGCACACCTGGCTGCGCCAGGCCGTGCTGACCGCCTCCGGCGTGCTCGCCAACTTCGGCGGCCTGCCGCTCGCCTTCGCCTTCGTCGCCACCCTCGGCAACGCCGGTGAGATCACCAAGCTGCTCCACCTGACCGACCACGGCTGGTCGCTCTACACCTTCACCGGCCTGACGATCGTCTACCTGTACTTCCTCGTCCCGCTGATGGTGCTCACCATCACGCCGGCCCTGGACGGCCTGCGGGTGCAGTGGCGCGAGGCGGCCCACAACAACCGGGCCACCACCGTCCAGTACTGGCGCCACGTCGCGCTGCCGATCCTGCTGCCCTCCCTGCTCGGCGGCTTCGTACTGCTCTTCGGCAGCGCCTTCGCCGCGTACGCCACCGCCGCGGCCATGGTCGGCGCGACCGTACCGCTGGTCAGCCGCTCGATCGCGGACGCGCTCTCCGGCAACGTGCTGGTCGGCCAGGGCAACCTCGCGCTCGCCCTCAGCCTCAACATGATCGTGGTGGCCGTCCTGGTGATGGCCGTGTACCTCCCCCTCCAGCGCCGGAGTGCCCGATGGCTCAGCTGACCTCCGCCCGCTCCTCCTCGCCGCGCCGCAAGGTGCGCTGGTGGCGCGGCGCCGTCCTGCTGCTCGCGGGCGTCTACTTCGTCGTCCCGCTGGCCGCCGCCGGCTACTTCTCGATCGACGAACCGAAGGGCTACTCCTTCGAGGCGTACACCGGTCTGCTCGGTGCCCCCGGCTTCCTGGACAGCCTGTGGCTCACCCTGCGGCTCGCCGTCGTCACCGTCCTGGTGCTGCTGCTCCTGCTGGTACCGGCGCTGATCGCGGTACGGCTCGGCTCGCCGAAGCTGCGCCCGGTGATCGACGTGCTCTGCACCCTGCCGCTGGTCGTCCCGCCGGTCGCGCTGACCGCCGGCATGATCGGCGTGCTCCGCTGGGGCCCGGACTACCTGATGGACACCCCGTTCTTCCAGACCTTCGTGTTCATCCAGGACCCGAACTTCCCGCTGGTCCTGGTCATCGCCTACGTGCTGATGGCGCTGCCGCTCGCCTACCGGGCGATCGACGCCGGCCTGCGCGCGGTGGACCTGCGCACCCTGGTCGAGGCCGCCCGCAACTGCGGCGCGAGCTGGCCGCGCGCGGTGTTCACCGTCGTGCTGCCCAACCTGCGCGGCGCGCTGCTGAACGCCTCCTTCCTCACCCTGGCCCTGGTCCTCGGCGAGTTCACCGCCGCCTCGATCCTCGGCTACCAGCCCTTCCCGGTGTGGATCTACTCGGTCGGCAACAGCCAGGCCCACATGTCGGTCGCCGTCTCCATCCTGAGCCTGCTGATCACCTGGCTGCTGCTGCTCCTGCTGGCCACCGTCGGCCGCGAGCGCCGCCACAAGACCACCACTTCCTGAAGCCCTCCGGAGCGATCCACATCATGACCACGGTTACCGCCCCCGTCGCCGGCGTCCCCCTCGCACCCGGCGGCGCGACCGTCGAATTCCGCGCCCTGCGCCGCTCGTTCGGCGCCACCACCGCCCTGGACGGCCTCGACCTGACCGTCCACCCCGGTGAGCTCCTCGCCCTGCTCGGCCCGTCCGGCTGCGGCAAGACGACCGCACTGCGCATCCTGGCCGGCTTCGAGCAGCACGACTCCGGCCAGGTGCTGGTGGACGGCGAGGACATCACCCGCATCCCCGCGCACCGGCGCGACGCGGGCATGGTGTTCCAGTCCTACAGCCTCTTCCCGCACCTCACCGCCGCCGACAACGTCGCCTTCGGGATGCGGATGCGCGGCACCGGCAAGGCCGAGCGCCGCCGGCGGGCCCAGGAACTGCTGGAGCTGGTCGGCCTGCCGCAGCACGCCGACCGCTACCCGCACCAGATGTCCGGCGGCCAGCAGCAGCGCATCGCACTCGCCCGCGCGCTCGCCCTGCAGCCGCGCGTGCTGCTGCTCGACGAGCCGCTCTCCGCGCTGGACGCCAAGGTCCGCCTCTCGCTGCGCGAGGAGATCCGCCGCCTGCAGCAGGAGCTGGGGATCACCACCCTGTTCGTCACCCACGACCAGGAGGAGGCGCTCTCGATGGCCGACCGGGTCGCCGTGCTGCGCGCGGGCCGGCTGGAGCAGTGCGCCACCCCGTCCGAGCTGTACGCCCGCCCGGCCACCGCCTTCGTCGCCGAGTTCGTCGGCACCATGAGCCGCATCCCGTGCCACCGCTCCGGCGACGGCGTGGGGACGCTCGGCCGCCGGTACGAGGTCGACGGCGAGGTTCCCCCGGGCGGCGAGCTCGACGTGCTGGTCCGGCCCGAGAACGTGTCGCTGGCCCCGGCCCCGGACGGCCAGGCACTGGTGGTCTCGGCGTCGTTCCTGGGCGCCGTCACCCGGCTGACCGTCCGGCTCGACGACGGCACCGAGGTCAAGGCCGACCTGCCGACCGAGGCGGCCGCCGCCCTGCCGATCGGCTCGCGCGCCGCGCTCACCCTCCCGGACCGCCCGGTCCTGGTGGACCGCCGTACCGTCTGAAGCACCATCTCCTAGGAACCACCGAAGGTACCGCCATGCCTGCATCCGCCCTGCCCGCCGCCGTCCTCTTCGACATGGACGGCACCCTGGTCGACACCGAGCACCTCTGGTGGCAGACCGCCGCCGAGCTCGCCGACGAGCTGCACCGCCCGCTCACCGACCAGGACGCCCCCGAGGTGCTCGGCCAGGCCATCGAGCACACCGCCGCGCACCTGCACAGGGTCAGCGGCACCGCGCTGAGCGAGGCCGAACTCGCCTCCCGCCTCGGCGACTCCTTCGCCGGCAAGGTCGCCGCCTCCACCGTCCCCCGGCCGGGCGCGCTCGCCCTGCTCGCCGAACTCCGGGACGCCCGGGTGCCCACCGCGCTGGTGTCGGCCTCGCCGCGCCGGGTGGTCGACCTCGTCCTGGCCGCGATCGGCCGCGACTGGTTCGCCGTCACCCTCGCCGCCGAGGACACCGCGCGCACCAAGCCCGCGCCCGACCCGTACCTCGCCGCCGCCGAGCGGCTCGGCCTGGACCCGGCGGACTGCGTGGCCGTCGAGGACACCCCGACCGGCGTCGCCTCGGCCACCGCCGCGGGCTGCGCGGTGCTCGCCGTCCCGTCGACCGCCACGCCCATCCCCGACGGGTCGCGCGTCACCCTGCTGGACAGCCTGGAGCACGCCGATCTCGCGCTGCTGGGGAAGCTCGGCGCCGCACCGGCGGTTTGACCGGCCATGGCCTATCTTCTGCTCGCCCTCGCCATCATCAGTGAGGTCTGCGCCACCAGCGCCCTCAAGCTCACCGAGGGCTTCACCCGCCTCTGGCCGAGCATCGGTGTGGCCGTCGGCTACGTGCTCTCCTTCGCGCTGCTCGGCAAGGCGCTGAAGCACATCCCGGTCTCGGTGGCGTACGCCGTCTGGTCCGGTGCCGGGACGGCCGCCGTGGCGGGGATAGGCGTGGTCGCCTTCGGCGAGTCCCTGGGCCGGCTGCAGTGGCTGGGCCTGGCACTGATCATCGTCGGCGTGGTGGTGCTCAACCTGAGGAGCAGTCACTGAGACGTCGCCGCCGGGCCCCCTGGAGCGGGAAGTCGGCCCGGCGGTCCGACGCGTGACCTGCCGGTGGGGCGGGCCCGGTCGCCGGGTCCACCCCACCGTGCTTCACGTGCGCTCCTGACAGCCGCGCGCGATCAGCCGGCCGCCGGCTCCCCGATCGGCCAGGCGATCTCCAGCCGGTTCTCCGGGTGGCCGGGCGTTCCCGTCCACTGCCGGAAGGTCTCCTGCGCCGGCCCCGCGAAGGCGAACCCGTGGTCGGTGATCCAGCTCGCCACGGCGTCGTACGCGGTGCGGACCTGCGGGAAGGCCGCCGCCGCCCCCTCCACCACCGTGCTCGCGTAGGTGCCCTCCGGGATGTCCAGCACGTACATCCCCTCCGGCAGGTCCTCCGGCTGCGCGCCGGATGCCGTGAACGGCAGGCAGGCCTCGACCAGGGTCTCGTTCTCCTCGTCGCAGAGCCCGTGGTAGCGGGCGAACGCCGGGCCCGCGAAGGTCAGCGGGCCGCGGCCCGCGACGGCGTACATGGCCTGGTAGCTGTCGCGCATGAACGCGTCCAGCCGGGGCTGGTCCAGCGTCGCGCTGCGGACCAGCGCGCGTATCGCGGCGCCCTCGCGGACGGTGACACGGTGGTTCATTCCCGCTCCTTCGGTCAGACGGTCCAACAGGCCGTGGACGACGGAGCGTTGGATCTCCAAGCGGCGTTCCGCTGCCGTCAGGTGCGCCTGCAGGGCCGACGCCAGTTCGGCCTCGTCCTCGCCCTGGCCGAGCAGGCGGCGCACCTGCTCGATCGGCATGTCCAGCTGCCGCAGCGCCCGGATCAACTGCGCCGTCCGGAGCTGGTCCCGCCGGAAGTAGCGGTAACCGCTGTCCGGGTCGACCAGGGCCGGTGCCAGCACCCCACTCGCGTCGTAGTGCCGCAGGGTGGTGACCGAGAGGCCACTGGCCTGCGCGAACTGCCCGATCGGCAGCAGATTCGTCCTGTCCACGGAGCAAGACTCTGCCGTCTCGGGTTACCCGAGAGTCAAGGGGCTCCGCACCGGCTCGCGGCGGGCAGTCCGCGCGGGCCTGCCGGATGCGCCCCCGTTCGTCAACGACCGACAATCAACGGTGAGTTGTCCATCCTTCTTGCGTTCGGTCATGCCTCGTTCACGCGGCGTATGTCGCCCTTCGGGTCAATAGGCGTCTAGTTGTTCAGCCAACTAGCCGCTCTCCCCGACTCGAAGGACCCTCGTGGCCACAGGCAGCTCCCTCACCCTCGCCTCGCCCGTCAGCCCCGCCGAAGGCGACAAGCTCACCTTCCACTGGACCACCACCGCCGCCGACGCCAAGAACTGGGTCGGCGTCTACGACGGCACCCGCCAGCCCGGCAACGGCGCTTCGCTGCTCTGGAAGTACACCCCCGGCACCTCGGGAGACGTCCAGCTCGACACCTCCGCCCTCACCGGCGGCCCCTACACCGCGTACCTGCTCGCCAAGGACGGCTACGGCGTCCTGGCGCAGACCGCCCCCTTCAGCTTCCGGCCCAAGCCCGCCCCCGTCCGCCCGCACCTCGCCGTGGACGCGCTCACCGCGACGGCCGTGGCGCCCGGTGGCGCCGTCACCGTCAAGCTGGGCGGCCTCTGGTGCCGCCCGGCCGGCGTCCCGACCTTCCGCAAGGTCGGCGGACCGGCCTGGCTCTCCGTCGCCGCCGACGGCACCGTGACCGGCACCGCGCCCACGAGCGTCGGCGAGGTGCAGCTCCTCGTCGGCGTCAAGGACACCGCCGGCGTCACCGACGCCCTCACCCTCACCGTCCCGGTGGTCGACCCGGCCACTCCCCCGCGCCTCAAGGCCGCCACCTGGAACCTCGCCAACGCGGGCAGCGCCTTCACCGACGCGCCCGAGAAGCAGCTGCGCACCGTGCTCACCCAGGGCCTGGACGTGCTGGCCCTCCAGGAGACGGCCGGGACGGCCGCCCAGAGCCTGGCCACCGCACTGGGCTGGTACGCCTACCAGAGCGCGGGCAGCGTCGGCATCCTCAGCCGCTACCCGCTCACCGCCGTCACGGCCACCACCGCCTCGCTGCCCGCCGCTGGGACCACCCTCCAGCTCCCCGGAGGCCGGAGCGTCCGCGTCTGGGCCGCCCACCTGGACGAGGCGAACTACGGCCCGTACGCCGCCCAGGACGGCCAGAGCGCCGCGCAGATCACGGCCACCGAGAACGCCTCCGTCCGCCTCCAGCAGGCCAGGGCCCTCGCCACCGCCGTGCAGGCGGACGTCACCGCCGGCCGCGCGGTCGTCCTCGGCGCCGACCTCGCCTCGCCGTCGCACCTGGACTGGACGGCCGCCACCGCCGCACAGCACAACGGCGTCGGCGCGCTCGACTGGCCGGTCACGGTGGCCCTCCGGGGCGCCGGCCTGACCGACTCCTACCGCAGCGCCCACCCGGACCCGCTGGCCTCGCCGGGCGCCACCTGGTCGCCGACCCGCAAGCAGCGCGCCGCCAAGCCCGAACCCCAGGACCGCATCGCCGCCGTGCACTTCGCCGGCCCGCTCACCCTGGTCGAGGCCCACACCCTCGTCACCGGCTGGCCCCAGCCCGACCCGAGCGCCGCCGGCAACGGCTGGCCCTCGGACTGCGCCGCCGCCGTCGCCACCTTCCAGCTCTGAGAGGCCGCTCCCGATGACCGCACTTTCCCGCCGTACCTTCGTCGGCGCCACCGCGGCCGCCGGCGCCGCGGCGCTCACCGGCCTCCCCGCCACCGCCGCGAAGGCCGCGACCACCGGCAGCATCGCCGACGTCAAGCACGTCGTGGTGCTGATGCAGGAGAACCGCAGCTTCGACCACTACTTCGGCGCCCTGAACGGCGTCCGC
>NZ_JBHVWC010000051.1:0-76408 GCF_042882445.1 Kitasatospora sp. NPDC058218
TTTTTGTGTTTTTTTTGCTGGGGGGGGGGGGGCCCGGGCCCCCGCGCCCCCCCCCCTCCCGCGTTGCCGCCGGGGGCCGTCAGTTCTTGAGCCCCTGGAGGCAGAGGACGTAGCTCAGGGCGGCGGTGGAGGACTCCCGGGTGTAGGTGCTGTCCGAGTTGGGCACGTTGTCGCACGCCTTGTCGTCGCTGGTGGCGAGCATCTTGCGGAGCACCTTGTACTGGGCCCGCGAGTCGGTGCAGGACAGCATCGTGATCCGCGGGTTGGAGTCGTGGGTGGCGCCCGTCCCGTTCTCGTTGCGCAGGCAGTCGCCGGCCTTGGCCCGGTCGATGTCGCTGGGCACCGAGGAGGCCCCGCCCGGGGAGGACGGCTTCGCCGCGCCCGGGGTGGTGATCTCGGGGATGGGCGGCAGCGAGAACGACGGCATGGGCGGCATGGTCACCGCGGTCGGCGAGGGCAGCACCAGCGGGTGGTACGGCGTGGGGCTGCGGTGGTTGGCGCCGAGCAGGGCCCCGGTGGTGATCAGGATGATGAACGAGGTGATCGAGAAGATCGGCAGCAGCAGCATCAGCATGTGCGGCCGCTTGGTCAGCGGGACGCCCGGATCGAGCTGGGGGCCGTGGGTGCCGGGGACCGGCGGCGGCAGGTCCTTGATCTTGTTGTGGGCGGCCAGGTTCCGCAGCAGGGTGATCGGCGTGATGATCGAGGACAGGTAGCCCCACCAGCCCTGGACCAGGGTGCGGGCCGACATGTCGCGGACCACGGCGGTGCCGCAGGTGCGGCAGAACGGCCCCGGCTGCTTCAGGAACCGCATGATGATGATGATGCCCTGGTGCCCGCGGACGGTCGTCTCCACAGCCGGGAAACCACCGCAGAACCGGCAGACCGGCCCGCCCTGCGGCGCCTGCTGGGCGTACCCGGCCTGCTGCGGGTAGCCGTAGCCGGGCGGTCCGGGCTGGGGCGGCGGGGCCTGGGCGGGCACGCCGTACCCGGGCGGCGGCGGTGCGGCCGGGTAGCCGTAGCCGGGCGCGGCCGGCGGCTGGGCGCCGTACGGGTTGCCGGCGGCGTAGGGGTTGCCGTCGGCCGGCGGCGGGGCGCCGTACGGCATCTGGGGAGGCGGAACGGACAAAGGGGTCCCCCGGGGAAAGTCGGTCGGTGAAGGTCGGCGGAAAGGGGTCAGGACTTCTTGACCGGCGGCACACCGGTGGTCAGCGGGCCGAGGCAGAGCACGTAGCGCTTCTTGTTCCAGCGCCGCCCGCTCTTGCCCGAGACCGTGCTGGTCGTCCCGACGGTCTGCTTGCAGCGGGTGGTGTCGGTGCTGTCGGTGAACTTGGCCAGCACCTTGTAATTCGCCTTGGAGTCGGTGCACTTGACGATGTCGACGTCGCGCGATCCGCTGGCCTTGACGCAGTCGCCGGCCTTGGCGCTGCTGACGCTCGGCCCGCTGACGAAGTAGCCGACGATCAGTGCGCCACCGCCGAGCACGGCGACGACGATCTTCAGCTTGGCCTTGGCCCCGGTCTTCCTCGCCGGTTCGGCGGGCTGCGGCGCGACCGGCTGCTGCCCGTACGGGGGCTGCTGGCCGTACGGCGGCTGGTTGCCGGGCGGCGGACCGTACGGAGGCTGCTGCCCGTACGGCGGCTGCTGGCCGTACGGGGGCTGGCCGCCGGGCTGCGGCGCGGCCGGGTAGCCGTACGCCGGCGGCTGACCGTAGCCGGCGGGGGCCGGCTGGGGCGCGCCGTACTGCGGCGGCGGCCCGCCGTACGGCGCTGCGCCCTGCGGCGGTACGCCCGGTCCCGGTGCCTGCGGATAGCCGTACTGCGGCGGCGGCCCGTACGGACTGGGCGGTGTACTCATCAGGTTCTCCCCCGAGACAGAGTGCTGTCGGTCCGACAGATCTGACGTACCTTAGCGACTCACCCGGACGGGGCAGGTTTCGAGGGTGCGCGCGGCCTCAGGACTGCTGGTCACCGGGGAGGGGACCGGTCCGCCGGGCCGCCCGCAGGTAGAGCACGGCGGCGAGCGCGTACACCAGGGAGACGCCCGCGACCACCCCGACCGAGCGGCCGGAGAGCGGCAGCACCAGGGCCGTCACCACCGCGGCGGCCACGAAGGCGACGTTGAACAGCACGTCGTAGATGGCGAAGACGCGGCCGCGGTACTCGTCCTCGACCGACTCCTGGACGACGGTGTCGGCGCAGATCTTGGTGCCCTGGGTGACCACGCCGAGCAGCAGCGCCGCGATCAGGCAGGGCACCAGGGAGAAGCCCAGGCCCAGCGCGGGCACGAAGACCACCGGTGCGGCGAGGCAGAGCGTCATCCAGCCGGCCAGCCCGAGCCGGCGGGTGCACCACGGACTGATCACCGCCGCGAGGAAGAACCCGGCCGCGGAGAGGCCGACCGCCTGGCCCAGGGTGACCAGCCCGGCGGCGCTGTCCGCCGGATCGTTGAAGGTGTAGCGCGCGAGCATCACCACGACGACGATCAGCACGCCGTAGCAGAACCGGGCCGCGGTGACGGCGGCGAGCGCGTGCACCGCGGGGCGGCAGTCCCGGACCAGGTGGGTGACGGCGGCGCCCAGGTCGCGGGCGGCCAGCACCAGCGCCCGTCCCAGCGGGGGGCGGTCGAGGCGGTGCTCGGGGCCCAGCAGGTCCCGGTCCATCCGGCGGGCGGCCAGTGCGGCCGAGAGGTAGAGCACCGCGGCGACGGTGACCAGTGCCGCGTCGGCCTTCGGGCCGGGGGTCATCACCTGGTGCAGCAGGAAGCCCAGGCCGCCGCCGGAGGCCGCGGCGACCGTTCCCAGGGTGGGGGAGAGCGCGTTGGCGGTGACGAGCTGGTCCTGGGGCACGACCCGGGGCAGCGCGGCGGACAGGCCCGCCAGGATGAACCGGTTGAGCGCGGTGACCAGCAGCGCGGAGGCGAAGAACAGGGCGGTCGGCGCCTCGACCAGGAGCAGGGCGCCGGTGACGAGGCCGAGCCCGAAGCGGGCCAGGTTGCCGTAGAACAGCACCTGGCGGCGGCGCCAGCGGTCCAGCAGCACGCCGGCGAAGGGGCCGATCACGGAGAACGGCAGCAGCATCACGGCCAGCACCGAGGCGATGTCGGCGGGGGAGGACTGCTTCTCCGGGGAGAAGACCACGTAGGCGGCGAGCGAGACCTGGAAGACGCCGTCGGAGAGCTGGGAGAGCACCCGGGCGGTCAGCAGCCGGCGGAAGTCACGCCCACGGAGCAGGCCGAGGAGCGTGGCGCGGTGCGCGGTCTGGTCGGTGCTGCCGTTCTCCGTGATCGCCACCCGCCCAGACTGCCATGGAAGGGGCCTGTGTTTCACGTGAAACATTCGCCGGGAAATGGTGAACGGGCCCACGGTGAACCGTGGGCCCGTTCAGCGCCCGGGAGCGCTCGGCTCCCGGTGTTCCGGGCTCAGCACCAGGTACTCAGTACTCGGTGCCGGCACCCGGAACCCGGCGCCCGACGATCGGGATCGTCGCTGGGCTCAGCGCTCGACCTCGCCGCTGATGAACTTCTCGACGTTCTCGCGGGCCTCGTCGTCGAAGTACTGGACCGGCGGGGACTTCATGAAGTACGAGGACGCGGAGAGGATCGGGCCGCCGATGCCGCGGTCCTTGGCGATCTTCGCGGCGCGCACGGCGTCGATGATGACACCGGCCGAGTTCGGGGAGTCCCAGACCTCGAGCTTGTACTCGAGGTTCAGCGGGACGTCGCCGAACGCGCGACCCTCAAGGCGGACGTAGGCCCACTTGCGGTCGTCGAGCCACGCCACGTAGTCCGACGGGCCGATGTGGACGTTCTTGGCGCCCAGCTCGCGGTCACGGATCTGCGAGGTGACGGCCTGCGTCTTCGAGATCTTCTTGGACTCCAGGCGCTCGCGCTCGAGCATGTTCTTGAAGTCCATGTTGCCGCCGACGTTCAGCTGCATGGTGCGCTCGAGGATGACACCGCGGTCCTCGAACAGCTTGGCCATCACGCGGTGCGTGATGGTGGCGCCGACCTGGGACTTGATGTCGTCACCGACGATCGGCACGCCGGCCTCGGTGAACTTGTCCGCCCACTCCTTGGTGCCCGCGATGAACACCGGAAGGGCGTTCACGAAGGCGACCTTGGCGTCGATGGCGCACTGGGCGTAGAACTTGGCCGCGTGCTCGGAACCGACGGGCAGGTAGCAGACGAGAACGTCGACCTGCTTGTCCTTGAGGATCTGGACGACGTCGACCGGGGTCTCGTCGGACTCCTCGATGGTCTCCCGGTAGTACTTACCCAGGCCGTCGAGGGTGTGGCCGCGCTGGACGGTGACACCGGTCGGCGGCACGTCGCAGATCTTGATGGTGTTGTTCTCGCTGCTGCCGATGGCGTCGGCCAGGTCGAAGCCGACCTTCTTGGCGTCGACGTCGAAGGCGGCGACGAACTCCACGTCACGGACGTGGTACTCACCGAACTGGACGTGCATCAGGCCGGGGACCTTGCCGGCCGGGTCGGCGTCCTTGTAGTACTCGACACCCTGCACCAGCGACGCGGCGCAGTTGCCCACGCCCACGATGGCTACGCGAACCGAACCCATTCCGGTTGCTCCCTGTGATCTCATGAGGGCCGCCGGTGCTCGGCGGCGCTCGTCCTGCTTCTTCGATGAATGCTTGACGGGCGCGAGGCGCCCACTCCTACCGCGCGGCACAGGGCTGACGCGGTGTCAGCGCTCCTGGTCGGAGCGCCCCGGGCGGTCGTACGGTGGCCCGGGCGGATCCGGGGATCCGGCCTCCTGGCCACGGCCGTCCGAAGTCTTGTCGGGTACTGCGCCGGCCTGCCCCCGGAGGTCCGCAGGCCCGCCGGTGAGCGGTCCGGTCCGGCCGCTGCGGTTGGCCCGCTCGGTCTCGATCAGCTCGTTGAGCCACCGGACCTCGCGCTCGACCGACTCCAGGCCGTGTCGTTGCAGCTCGACGGTGTAGTCGTCGAACCGCTCGCGGGCCCGGGCGAGCGAGTTGCGCATCCGTTCGAGGCGCTCCTCCAGCCGGCTGCGGCGCCCCTCCAGGACGCGCATCCGCACGGCCCGGTCGGTCTGGCCGAAGAACGCGAAGTGGACGCCGAAGTGCTCGTCCTCCCACGCGTCGGGGCCGGAGTCGGCGAGCAGTTCCTCGAAGCGCTCCTTGCCCTCGGGCGAGAGCCGGTAGACGATCTTGGACCGCTTGCCGTTGAGCGCGGTGGCCGGGACGTACTCGTCGTCCGGGTTGTCCTCGACGAGGAAACCCTGGGCCACCAGGCTCTTCAGACACGGATAGAGCGTTCCGTAGGAGAACGCGCGCAACGTTCCGAGCAGGACGTTGAGCCGCTTGCGCAGCTCGTACCCGTGCATCGGGGCGTCGTGGAGCAGGCCGAGAACGGCGAACTCCAGCACTCCTGAGCGCCTGCCCAATGCCGTCGTCCTCCCTTCCTTCCGGCTGCTTCCTGGTCCGCCGTCTCCGGCGGTATGCCGCTCCGATGTATCGGCTCGATATATCGAGAACAGTAAACCGGGCTCCCCGGTGGAGCAAGGGGGGCACGCGTGAATGTGATCACAAGGCGACGCGCGGGTGCGCTTGGCAACGGGCCTGTAATGATCTGCTGCCGTTTTGCGGGCATTAATACTTGATGCCCGATTAGTTGTATTTCTCGGCTGCGTACGCTGTCGCGTGTGCACGAGGACCACCTCCGGGGTTAGGGCGGTTGCGGGCATCGGACGTGAACCCTGCCTTCAGGCTCGACCGCCTGGCGAGGAGTAGCTGGAACATGAGCGAACGACGGCGGAGGTCTGCCGACGATGGCGGACAGCCCCCGGGCGACAACGGCCGCCCGGACGGAGCCGGACAGGGCGGGCCCGGGCCGGAGAGCCCCGGCCGCAGGCGCCCCGCGGGCCTGCGGGAGACGGCGCAGCAGCCCCGGATGGGCCGTGCCGAGATGCGCAAGGCGGCCCAGAAGGGCGGCAAGCGCGGCGGTGCGGCGGCCGGAGCGGGCGCCGGCGACGGCGGCCGGGGCGGCAAGCCCGGCAAGAAGCGGTTCATCGACTACCCGCGCTTCGGCAAGCAGGGCGTCCGCCGCTGGCTGCCGTCCTGGAAGCAGTGGCTCACCGGCTTCCTGCTCTTCTTCGCCACCTGCGTGGGCGGGGTCTGGTACGCGTACGCGACCACCACCGTCCCGCAGATCCACGACCTGGTGAACGACCAGAACAACATCTACTACTGGGCCGACGGCTCGGAGATGACCCGCAAGGGCGAGACCAACCGTCAGATCGTCGAACTCGCCGACATCAGCCCCAACGTGCAGAACGCCGTCATCGCCGCGGAGAACTCGACCTTCCGCACCGACAGCGGCATCGACCCCATGGGCATGATGCGCGCCGTCTACAACATGGCGACCGGTGGCGAGACCCAGGGCGCCTCGACGATCACCCAGCAGTACGTCAAGAACGCCTACCTGAGCCAGGACCAGACGCTCGGCCGCAAGGTGCGCGAGTTCTTCATCACCCTGAAGGTCAATCAGGAGATGGAGAAGAACGACATCCTGCGGGACTACCTGAACATCAGCTGGTTCGGCCGCGGGGCCACCGGCATCCAGGCGGCCGCGCAGGCCTACTACGGCGTCGACGCCAAGGACCTCGACATCTGCCAGAGCGCCATGCTGGCCGGCCTGCTCAAGGGCGCCGCGCTGTACGACCCCACCAACCCGGCGAACCAGGAGCGCGCGGAAGAGCGCTGGAAGTGGATCCTGGACCGGATGGTCACCACCAAGAACGCCACGGCGGAGGAGCGGGCCAAGTGCACGACGTTCCCCGCGCCGATCCCGCGCAAGCCGCCGGCCAACATGAACGGCGAGATCAGCTACCTGGTCGACACCGCCAACAAGTTCATCATGACCAAGGACCCGACGATCAGCCAGCAGTCGATCGACAAGGGCGGCTACAAGGTCTACACGACCTTCGAGAAGGACAAGGTCGACGCCCTCAAGAAGGCCGTGGACGAGGTCAAGGGCGAGACGCTCAACGTGCAGAAGCGCCCGGACAAGGACAACTGGGTCCAGTTCGGCGCGGCCAGCGTCCGCCCGGGTGACGGCGCGATCGTCGCCATATACGGCGGCGACGGCGTGGAGAACCAGCACTTCGACAACAACGCGGACGCCAAGGGCGTCCAGGTCGGCTCGACCTTCAAGCCGTTCGTGCTGGCCGCCGCGATGCAGGTCGGCGTGCAGACCGCGACCGACGACAAGGGCAAGCCGAAGCGGATCAACGCGGACAGCCGCTACCAGTCCGACGACCTGTCCGAGATCCGCAAGCCGGACGGCTCGCTGGTGATCGGCGACGACGGCAAGCCGTACCGGCAGAAGAACGAGGACGCCGGCAAGCGAGGCTACGTCTCGCTGCGGATGGCCATGCAGAACTCCTACAACGTGCCGTTCGTCCAGCTCAACCAGGACGTCGGCGGGCAGAACGTGGCCAACATCGCCGAGGCGATGGGCGTTCGCAAGGAGAGCTTCGTCGACCCGAAGACCCCGACCTTCGCGCTCGGCACCTCCACGGTCAGCCCGATCCGGATGGCCGACGCGTACGCGACCCTGGCGGCGAGCGGCAAGCAGGCCGAGCCGTACTCGGTGACCAAGGTCGAGGTGAAGGGCGTGCCCCGGCCGGGCTTCAACAAGCCCGAGCTCAAGCAGGCCCTGGAGCCCGCCGTCGCCGACAACGTCACCGACGTGCTGGTGAACGTGGCGAAGAACGGTACGGGTTCGAAGAGCAACGCGCTGGGCCGCCCGGTGGCCGGCAAGACCGGTACCACCGACCAGAACAAGTCGGCCTGGTGGGTCGGCTACACCCCGCAGCTGGCCACCAGCGTCGCGATGTGGCGCGAGGACCCGGCCAAGCACGAGCGGCTGTCGCTCAACGGCACCGGCGGCAAGGACTCGGTGCACGGTGGTGACACCCCGACCGACATCTTCACCCGGTACATGAAGGCCGCCCTGGCCAACGAGAAGAAGATGGACTTCCCGACGCCGCAGCCGATCGGCAGCCAGGTGGACTCCTCCGGCGCCCCGAGCACGGCCAGCCCGTCGACCTCGCCCTCGGCGGCCGAGACCACGGCCCCCACGGCTCCGGACCCCGGTGCCCAGCAGCCGACGCAGCCGCCCGCCACCCAGGGGCCGGCCTGTGTCCCCGGGGTGGACTGCCCGGGCACGGTGCCGACGCAGCCGCCGACCAAGACCCAGCCGCCGACCGGCGGTGGCGGTGGCGGCGGTGGTGGCGGCGGGGCCTCGCCCAGCTGCATCATCCCGGGGCTCTGCGGCACGCCGCAGCCGTCGGCGTCGACCGCTTCGACGGCACCCTCGCCCAGCAACAGCAAGTCGAACAGGCCGACCACCTCGCCCAGTTCGACGGGCGGGGCCCAGCAGGGCGCGGCCCCCTGACACCCGGTGCCGAACGGCGCTGAACGACGGTGAACCGGCTGAACGGCGGTGGCGGCTCTCTTCGGAGGGCCGCCACCGCCGTTTCCGTCGTCCCCGCCCGCTCCGCCGGCCCCGTCGACGTCGTGGGCTCCGTCATTCTCGCCGTTTGGTCCTGAATCGCCGGATCGGCCCGGCGCCCGCCCGGGGGCCTCCTCGTCCAGCCGGGAGAGGTGCGGCAGGATGTCCGGCATGACGTCGAGCGCTCGTGACGAATCCGTCGGCCAGATCGGGCCCATCGAGGCCTCCGGGCCCGCCCCGGCGGCGCCCGCCACGGCCACCGCCACGGCCGTGCCGCCCGCCAACACGGTGGTCGTCCCGGCGGACGAGGACCCGGTGGCCGCGGCCGGCAGTGAGGTGATCGGCGGTCCGCCCGGCCGGCGCGCGCTGCTGGGCGTCTCCTGGTGGATCCCGGCGCGCTTCCTGGCGCTGGTGGTGATCGTCGTCTCGGTGCTGGGCATGGCGCAGAAGCTGCCGTGCTACGACGCCGCCTGGTTCCAGCCGGGTTCGCCGCAGTACATCCACGCCTGTTACAGCGACATCCCGCACCTGTTCTCCGGGCGGGGCTTCGCGGCCGGTCTGCACCCCTACGTGGACCGCATCCCGGGCACCTCGGGCGATCTGCAGTACCTCGAGTACCCGGTGCTGACCGGCCTGTTCATGCAGATCGCGGCCTGGCTGACGCCCGGCGGCGGCTCCGGCCAGCAGCAGGAGCAGTGGTTCTGGGCGATCAACGCGGGCCTGCTGATGGCCTGCGCGGTGGTCGCCGTGGTCGCGCTGTCGCGCACCCACCGGCGCCGGCCCTGGGACGCGCTGATGTTCGCGCTCGCCCCCTGCCTGCTGCTGAACGCCACCATCAACTGGGACCTGCTGGCGGTCGCGCTGGCCGCCGTCGGGATGGCCTGGTGGGCCGGCTCGCGGCCGGTCTGGGCCGGTGTCTTCATCGGTCTGGCCACCGCCGCCAAGCTCTACCCCTTGCTGCTGATCGTCCCGCTGCTGCTGCTCTGCTGGCGGGCCGGGCGCTGGCGCGACTTCCGGGCGATGCTGGGCGGCGCGGTGGGCGCCTGGCTGCTGGTCAATCTGCCGATCATGATCGCCAACTGGCAGGGCTGGTCGACCTTCTACGTCTTCAGCAAGCACCGCACCGAGGACTACGGCTCGTTCTGGCTGATCCTGATGCAGAGCCGGGGCGTCGGCCTGGAGAACCTCGACACCTACATCGCGGTGCTGATGGCGCTCTCCTGCCTGGGGGTCGGCTGGCTGGCCCTCTCGGCGCCCCGCCGTCCGCGCTTCGCCCAGCTGGCCTTCCTGGTGGTGGCCGCCTTCGTCCTGTTCAACAAGGTGTACTCGCCGCAGTACGCGCTCTGGCTGCTGCCGCTCGCGGTGCTGGCCCGGCCGCGCTGGCGGGACTTCCTGATCTGGCAGGCCTGCGAGGTGCTCTACACCCTGGGCATCTGGTCCCACCTGGGCTTCGTCACCGGGCCCAAGCAGCACGGGATCGGCGAGTCCTGGTACCACTTCGCCATCGTGCTGCACCTGCTCGGCACGCTCTACCTGTGCGGCATGGTGATCCGCGACATCCTGCTGCCCGACCGCGACCCGGTGCGCTGGGACGGCACCGACGACCCGTCCGGCGGGGTGCTCGACCAGGCCCCGGACGTCTTCGTCGTCGGCACCGCCCGGCAGCTGCGCGAGGAGGCGAGCTACGCCGGCTACGCGCCGGCCGGCTCCGAGCTGTGGCTCGACGACGAGCCGTACGCCCCTGAGACGGCCGGGAGCACCAAGCCGTAGCGCGGTGAGGGTCCCGTCCGGCGGCCGGACGGGACCCTTCGGCACGCTCTAGCGGTCCACCACGCGGTCGAAGTGCGTGGTGGTGTGCCGGACCTGCAGGACGAGTTCGTCGCCGACCACCGGCGCCTTGGTCTCGTTGTCCAGGAGGAGCAGCGAGACCTGCATGTGCGGCGGCTCGGCGAACCAGAGCTGCTTGCCGGCCCAGTTGAACGGCGACTTGGTCTTGTTGACCGTCGCCAGTCCGGCCCGGGCGATGCCCTTGGCCCGCGAGGACATCCCCTGGACGTACTTGGGTGCCTCCAGGCCGATGCCGTGCGCGGTGCCGCCGGCGACCACCAGCAGATGGCCGTCGGCCGGCGCCGGGTGCTGGCGGTAGCCGTAGCGGTCGCCCTTCGCGACCGGGGTGACGTCCAGCACCGTCGCCCGGACCTCCAGTGCGCCGTGGTCGCCGAGCCAGAGCCGGGTGCCGATCCGGGCCCGGAAGACGGTGTCCGGGTAGCGCTGGGCCAGCTTCTCCATGCCCGCCGCGCCGAGGTGGCTGACGAACACGGTGTGCACGGGGATCCCGGCCGCCCGGGCGGCGTCCACCCAGTGGGCCACCTCGTCCACCGGGTCGGAGCCGTCCGGCCGGTCCATCGGCAGGTGCAGCGCCAGGCCCTCGAAGGAGACGCCGTCCAGCTCGGCGGCGACCGCCGGCAGGTCGGCCGCGCCCACCCCGTGCCGGCGCATGGTGGTCATGCACTCCACCACCACCCGGGCGCCGTGCAGCGCGCGCAGGCCGTCCAGGTTCGCCACCGTGCGGATCACCCGGGCGTGCGGCAGCGGCAGCACCTCCTCGCCGACCCGGTACGGGGTGAGCACCAGCAGCTCGCCGCCGTACCAGTCGGCGGCGTCGGCCGCCTCGTAGGCGGTGCCGACGGCCAGTACGCCGGTGCCGAGCAGGGTCGCCTCCTCGGCGAGCCGGTGGTTGCCCAGGCCGTAGCCGTTGCCCTTCGCCACCGGCACCAGGCCGGGGAACTCGGCCAGGACGGAGCGCTGGTGGGTGCGCCAGCGTTCGGTGTCGAGGTAGAGCGACAGCGTCATCGGGTCATCTCCCAGAGGGTGTTGGGCACGGCGGGCAAGCGACTCAGCGGCGCGACATGTAGAGGTCGAGCGCCTTGTGCAGCAGCTTGTTGAGCGGGAAGTCCCACTCGCCGAGGTACTCGGCGGCCTGGCCGCCGGTGCCGACCTTGAACTGGATCAGGCCGAACAGGTGGTCGTTCTCGTCCAGGGTGTCGCTGATGCCGCGCAGGTCGTACACCCCGCCGCCGAGCGCGTACGAGTCGCGCATCATCCGCCACTGGATCGCGTTGGACGGCTTGACCTCGCGCTTGTGGTTGGCCGAGGCGCCGTAGGAGTACCAGACGTGCTCGCCGACCACCAGCATCGTGGTCGCGGCCAGCGGCTCGCCCTCGTGGTAGGCGATGTACAGCCGCATGCGGTTCGGGTCCTCGGAGGTGAGGGCCTTCCACATGCGCTGGAAGTACGCCAGCGGGCGCGGGGTGAAGCGGTCGCGCTCGGCGGTCACCAGGTACAGCTGGTGGAAGATCGGCAGCTCGTCGTAGCCGCCCTGGACCACCTCGACGCCGCTCTTCTCTGCCTTCTTGATGTTGCGGCGCCAGAGCTGGTTGAAGCCCTTCTGGATGTCGTCCAGCGAGCGGTTGGCCAGCGGCACCTGGAAGACGTAGCGCGGCTGGACGTCGCCGAAGCCGGCGCCGCCGTCCTCGCCCTGCAGCCAGCCGGCCTTGCGCAGTCGGTCGGCCACCTCGAAGGCGCGCGGCTCGTACCAGTCGGCCTCGATGTCGCGCAGGCGCTTGGCCTGCTTGCCGGCGATGGCCTCCTTGATGGTCGGCGCGTTCCAGCGCCGGATCACCACCGGCGGGCCCATCTTCACCGAGAACGCGCCCTGCGACTTGAGGTGCGCCAGCATCGGGGAGAGCCAGCGGTCGAGGTCGCGGTCGAACCAGTCGATCACCGGCCCCTCGGGCAGGTAGGCCAGGTACCGCTTGACCTTCGGCAGCTGCCGGTAGAGCACCAGGCCGGCGCCGACGATCTGGTTGGACTCGTCGATCCAGCCGATCGACTCCGTGCGCCACTCCGCCTTCACGTCGCCCCAGGACGGCACCTGCATGTGGCTGGCAGAGGCGCGGCTCCTGATGAAGGCGAGATGCTCCTCGCGGGTGATCGTCCTCAGGCGCAGGCTCATGCTCGGTGCTCCTCGTCGGTTGGGCTGCGGTGGGCCCCAGGTTCTCGGGCTGACCCTATCGTCCGGGGCCCCGGCGCCCACGGCTGCGGGCGTGGCGGCGCCCCCGTCGCGTACCTGTCTCACCGAGTAGGTACGCGACGGGGGCGCCGAGGGTTCCGGACGGGGGCGGTGGGGTGGCTAGCCGAACAGGCCGCCGTGGGCCATTCCCAGGTAGAAGCCGAACGCGGAGGCGGTGAGGCTGATCACCAGGACGAAGCGTTCGGCCGTGGTGACGGAGACGAACTGTCCCCAGAGGCCGGTGGCGACACCGAGGAGCCCGCTCCAGGAGCTCAGCAGGTGCAGGTTGTCGAAGAACGAGGTCGTGAAGGCCAGCACGCCCAGCAGCAGGGTGATGCCGACCAGGGTGTTCTCGCGGGGGTGCCGGTGGCCGTCGGTGTTCAGGGTGAGGGCGGGGAGCCGGTGGATGGTCTGGGCCATGAGTCCCACCTCCTGGTGGGGAGACGAACGAGCAGGAAACCCGTTCCGTCCAGATTGCGGCGATTGGGGCGCGGATCACAACCCCTATGCATTTTGTTCGGCCGTCCGGGTGCGGGTAGGCTGTGCAGTCTGCACTGGTGTAGTTGTGCCCCCTTGCGCCCTCTTTCGGGTGGACGGGGCTCGAATGTCGGACCCGGCCGCTACGGTGAGCCGGTGTCGTCACTACTCCGGTGCCGACGCTGCACAACCCTCCTGCCACGGAGAGACCGTGGCCGCTGAGTCCAAAGGAGGTGGGTTACTCATGCGTCACTACGAGCTGATGGTCATCCTCGACCCCTCGGTCGAGGAGCGCGCTGTCGCCCCCCTGATCGAGAACTTCCTCACTGTCGTCCGCAACGGCGGCGGCAAGGTGGAGAAGGTCGACACCTGGGGCCGTCGCCGTCTGGCTTACGAGATCAACAAGCAGTCCGAGGGCATCTACTCGGTCATCGACCTCAAGGCCACGCCTGAGGTCGTCAAGGAGCTCGACCGCCAGCTTGGCCTGAGCGAGTCGGTTCTGCGGACCAAGGTCCTGCGCCCGGACACCCACTGAGCCACCTCTGAGGCCTTCGGGTCTCGGGTAGCTCGCGTCCGCTGTTTCACGTGAAACAGCGGTGAACGGAACTCTTCCGGAGAGGTCATCACCACCATGGCAGGCGAGACCGTCATCACCCTCGTCGGCAATCTCGTCGACGACCCCGAGCTGCGCTTCACCCCGTCGGGTGCGGCGGTCGCGAAGTTCCGCATCGCGTCCACTCCCCGCACCTTCGACCGCCAGACGAACGAGTGGAAGGACGGCGAGAGCCTCTTCCTCACGTGCAACGTCTGGCGGCAGCCGGCGGAGAACGTCGCCGAGTCGCTGCAGCGCGGCATGCGCGTCATCGTGCAGGGCCGACTGCGCCAGCGGTCTTACGAGACCAAGGAAGGCGAGAAGCGGACGGTCTTCGAGGTCGAGGTCGACGAGGTGGGCCCGAGCCTGCGTTCGGCGACCGCGAAGGTCACCCGGGCCAACCGGTCCGGCGCTCCCGGCGGCGGCGGCTTCGGCGGCGGCCAGCAGGGCGGCGGCCAGGGCGGCGGCAACTGGGGCGGCGGTGGCGGCCAGCAGGGTGGCAACTGGGGTGGAAACTCCGGTGGCCAGTCCGGCCCGTCCGACGACCCGTGGGCGTCCAGCGCTCCCTCTGGTGGCAACCAGGGCGGCGGCAGCTGGGGCGGCGCTCCGTCCGGTGGCGGCTTCTCGGAAGAGCCCCCGTTCTAAGAGCTGACAGATTTCGTGCGGTCCGGCGGCCGGCGTCGTGAGACGCCTGCCGGGCCGTGAACCCCAAATGGAGCACACAATGGCGAAGCCGCCTGCTCGCAAGCCGAAGAAGAAGGTTTGCGTCTTCTGCAAGGACAAGGTCAACTACGTTGACTACAAGGACACGAACCTGCTGCGGAAGTTCATCTCCGACCGCGGCAAGATCCGTGCCCGCCGGGTGACCGGCAACTGCACCCAGCACCAGCGTGACGTCGCCACGGCCGTGAAGAACAGCCGTGAGATGGCGCTGCTGCCCTACACCAGCACCGCGCGCTAAGAGAGGGTGACCAAGTAATGAAGATCATCCTCACGCACGAGGTGCCGGGTCTCGGCTCCGCCGGCGAGGTCGTCGAGGTCAAGGACGGCTACGCCCGCAACTACCTGGTTCCGCGTGGCTTCGCCATCCGCTGGACCAAGGGCGGTCAGAAGGACGTCGACGCCATCCGTCGCGCCCGCAAGATCCACGAGATCCAGACCCTTGAGGCCGCCAACGAGGTCAAGGGCAAGCTCGAGGGCGTCCAGGTCAAGCTGGCCGTTCGCTCGGGCGAGGCCGGCCGTCTGTTCGGTTCGGTGACCCAGGCCGACGTCGTCGAGGCCATCAAGGCCGCCGGCGGCCCGGCTGTGGACAAGCGCGCCGTCGCGATCGCCTCGCCGATCAAGACCGTGGGCACCCACAAGGTCTCGGTCAAGCTGCACTCCGACGTCCAGGCCAACCTCGACGTCGCCGTCGTCGCTGCCTGAGCTCCGTAGCAGTGGCCCGAGGGCCGGTCTCCCCCTCCCGGGGAGGCCGGCCCTCGGTCGTTCCCGGGCGGGCGCCCACGGGCCCGGGCCCGTACCGGGCCGGCGGGCTCAGGCCCGCACCGCGCCGGTGACCAGCCACTTGCCGCTCCGGGCACGCTTGGCCAGGAACCCCGCGCGGACCAGCATGAACAGGTTCATCGCCCACCAGAGCCCGGCCAGGCCGGTGCCGCTGGCCGGCACCGCGAGGGCCACCGGGGCGAAGACCGCCAGCGTGGCGAGCATCGCCCAGGCCAGGTACGGGCCGTCGCCGGCGCCCATCAGCACCCCGTCCAGCACGAAGACCAGGCCGGAGACCGGCTGGCAGAGCGCGAGCAGCAGCAGGACGGTGTTCAGCTGCCCCTGCACCACCGGGTCGGGGGTGAACAACGGGACGTACAGCGGTCGGGCGGTGACCACCAGCAGGCCGAGCACCACGCCGGAGCCGACGCCCCACTCGATCATCCGACGGGTGGCCGCCTTCGCCCCCGGGACGTCCTCGGCGCCCAGGTGGCGGCCGATGATGGCCTGCCCGGCGATGGCGATGGCGTCCAGCGCGAAGGCGATGAAGAGGAACACCGTCAGCGCGATCTGGTGGGCCGCGATCGCGTCGTCACCGAGCCCGGCGGCGACCGCGGTGGCGATCATCAGGATGGCGCGCAGGCTCAGCGTGCGGACCATCAGCGGTCCGCCGGCCCTGGCGCAGGCCCGGATGCCCGCCGCGTCCGGCCGCAGCGAGGCGCGCTCCCGGCGGGCCCCGCGCACCACCACGAACAGGTAGGCGGCGGCCATCCCGGTCTGCGCCAGGACGGTGCCCCAGGCCGAGCCGGCCACCCCGAGTCCGGCGCCGTACACCAGGCCGGCGTTCAGGCCGAGGTTGGCGGCGAACCCCGCGACCGCCACCAGCAGCGGCGTGCGGGTGTCCTGGAGGCCGCGCAGCACCCCGGTGGCGGCCATCACCATCAGCATCGCCGGGATGCCGAGCGCGCTGATCCGCAGGTACGTCACGGCGTAGGGCGCGGCGGTGGCCGAGGCGCCCAGCAGGTCGGCCGTCCAGGGCGCCAGCAGCAGGGTCAGGGCGACCACGACGACCGACAGCGCGAGGGCGAGCCAGATGCCGTCGATGCCCTGTTGGACGGCGGCCCGGCGGTCGCCGGCGCCGATCCGGCGGGCGACCGCGGCGGTGGTCGCGTAGGCGAGGAAGACGAAGACGCCGGTGGCGGTGGTGAGAGCGGCCGAGGCGACACCCACACCGGCCAGCTGGGAGGTGCCGAGGTGGCCCACGATGGCCGAGTCGGCCAGCAGGAACAGCGGCTCGGCGACCAGGGCGCCGAAGGCCGGGACGGCGAGGGCGAGGATCTCGCGGTCGTGCCGGCGGCGGTCGATGGTGGGGGCGGTCATGGGGTCAAGGCTACTCATCCACAGGTAATGACCGCCAGGTGGTTTGGAGTGTTACTCGAAATCTTGAGCGACCACCGTGTGGCGGTGTGTGTCCACGGCCACCCGGCTGTGTGTGAAGAATTTCTCATGCACAGCCCCGGGAAGAGGTAATCCCAGGTCAGTAAGTTGACTGTGGAGCGATGGTCTGGTTATCCACAGGGCTTTCCACAGGGGCGTCCACAGGTTTGCGGCACTTCTCCACAGCCTCCGGCCGGTCGTCCACACCCCCTGTGGATAACCGCCTTGGCTGAAGGGCTCCCGGCGCCTTAGCGTGGGCTCTCCGCCCGACACTCCCACCCGCCCCGGCGTCCGATTTGTCGGTGCGGTGGCGTAGAAAGAGGGGCGCGGCTCCGCTCCACCCAGCCACCGGCAAGGCCCGCTCCAACTCGCACCACTCGCTGATCGGGGAACACGCGTGACCGGCCCCCAGTACGACGACCACGACGCCCCGCCGCCGGAGGAGGACTGGCAGACCGCGGACGACCCCTTCCCCGTCGGTGCCTTCGCCGACGCACCCTTCCCGGAAGGCCCCGGCGACCGGCTGCCGGTCTCGCGCGGGCGCGGCCAGGGCTCCGGCCAGGGTTCGGGCCAGGGCTCCGGCTCGGGTTCGGGCGGGTTCCAGGGCGGCGGCTTCCAGAAGGGCGGCAAGGGCTCGGGCGGGTTCCAGCGCGACGGCGGCAAGCGGCGCCAGGACGACGAGGACGAGCGCTCCGGCGCCGACGGCTTCGAGCGGGTCCCCCCGCAGGACCTCGCCGCCGAGCAGTCCGTCCTCGGCGGCATGCTGCTCTCCAAGGACGCCATCGCCGACGTGGTCGAGGTGCTCAAGCCGGCCGACTACTACCGGCCCGCGCACGAGCTGATCCACGGCGCGATCCTCGACCTCTACGCCCGCGGCGAGCCGGCCGACCCGATCACCGTGGCCGGCGAGCTGACCAAGCGCGGCGAACTCGTCCGGGTCGGCGGTCCCGGCTACCTGCACACCCTGGTCAACTCCGTCCCCACCGCCGCCAACGCCGAGTACTACGCCGAGATCGTCCACGAGCGCGCGGTGCTGCGCCGCCTGGTCGAGGCCGGCACCCGGATCGCGGGCATGGGCTACGCCGCCGAGGGCGACGTCGACGAGATCGTCAACGCGGCCCAGGCGGAGATCTACGCCGTCACCGAGCAGCGGACCAACGAGGACTACGCGCCGCTCTCCGACATCATGGAGGGCGCCCTCGACGAGATCGAGGCGATCGGCTCCCGCAACGGCCAGATGTCCGGCGTCCCGACCGGCTTCGCCGACTTCGACCAGCTCACCAACGGCCTGCACCCCGGCCAGATGATCGTCATCGCGGCCCGCCCGGCCATGGGCAAGGCCCTGGCACTGGACACCCAGCTGCCGACTCCGGACGGCTGGACCACCATGGGGGAGGTCCGGACGGGCGACTACCTGCTCGACGCCTCCGGCAGGCCGACCCGGGTGGTGGCCGCCACCGAGGTGATGACGGAGCGGCCGTGCTTCGAGGTCCTGTTCGACGACGGCACGTCCGTCGTCGCCGACGCGGACCACCAATGGCTGACCGAGACCCGTGCCTCGCGCAGGTCCGCGCAGGCGGTCCGGGCCGGTGGCAACGGTGACCGGGGTACCTCGGGCTCGGTCAGGACGACCAAGGAGATCGCCGAGACCCTTCGCTGCGACACGGCCGACGGACGTGCCAACCACTCGGTGCGGAACGCGGCAGCGCTTGATCTCCCGGACCGTGAGCTGCCCGTACCGCCGTACACCCTGGGCGCCTGGCTGGGTGACGGCCACAGTGCCGCCGCGAGGATCACGTCGGCGGACCCGGAGGTCGTCCGGCGCATCGAAGGCGAGGGCTTCGAGGTCCGGCAGGTGGGTACGTCGCTGACCCACGCCGTGAGGTTCGCCGTGGAGCGACCGGAGCCCCCGGTGCGGGCCTGTGTCGTCTGTGGGGCGACCTTCGTGGCCAAGCTCTCCCAGGTACAGACCTGTGGGAGGTCGTGCGGCGGCAAGGCGCGCCTCGTCTCGTCTCCCGTTCCCGCCCCCACCTGCGTGGACTGCGGCAGCGAGTGCTCCTCGGCGTTCTCCGAACCGCGCTGTGCCCCCTGCAGCAGGAACCACGGGAGCCTCCTGGTGGTGCTGCGGACCATGGGCGTCCTGGGGAACAAGCACATCCCCGTGGAGTACCTCCGGGCTTCCGTCGCTCAGCGCCGGGCGCTGCTTGCCGGGCTCCTCGACACGGACGGGACCGTCACGAGGACGGGATCGGTGCAGTTCGCGGTCACCAGCAAGGCGCTTGCCGAGGGTTTCCGCGAGCTTGTGGTCGGTCTCGGCCACCGGTGCGGTGTGAGCACCAAGGCGGTGAAGGGTCGCTCGGAGGAGTCGTCCACGGTCCACATCGTCACGTTCACTCCGGAGGACGAGGTCTTCGGGCTGGAACGGAAGCGGACCGCGCACACGGATCGTCGGCGTCCCGGCACCGCGAGGCTGAAGCAGCGCTACATCGTGGGCGTTCGCGAGATCGACAGCGTTCCGGTCCGCTGTGTCGAGGTGGACAACCCGGACCACCTCTACCTGGCTACCCGGGCGATGGTTCCTACGCACAACTCCACCCTCGCACTGGATTTCGCGCGTGCCTGTTCGATCCAGCACAAGCTGCCGAGCGTGATCTTCTCCCTCGAAATGGGGCGCAACGAGATCGCCATGCGCCTGCTCTCGGCCGAGGCCCGGGTGGCGCTGCACCACATGCGCTCCGGCAACATGACGGACGACGACTGGACCAGGGTCGCCCGCCGGATGCCGGACGTCAGCGAGGCACCGCTGTTCATCGACGACTCGCCGAACCTGTCGATGATGGAGATCCGCGCCAAGTGCCGCCGGCTCAAGCAGCGCAACGACATCAAGCTGGTCGTCATCGACTACCTCCAGCTGATGCAGTCCGGTGGCTCCCGCCGGGCCGAGAACCGCCAGCAGGAGGTCTCCGACATGTCGCGAAACCTGAAGCTGCTGGCCAAGGAGCTGGAGGTGCCGGTGATCGCGCTCTCCCAGCTGAACCGTGGTCCCGAACAGCGCACCGACAAGCGGCCGATGGTCTCCGACCTGCGTGAATCCGGCTCGATCGAGCAGGACGCCGACATGGTCATCCTGCTCCACCGCGAGGACGCCTACGAGAAGGAGTCCCCGCGTGCCGGCGAGGCCGACCTGATCGTCGCGAAGCACCGTAACGGCCCGACGGCCACCATCACGGTGGCCTTCCAGGGCCACTACTCGCGCTTCGTCGACATGACGCGGGACTGACCGGGTCATCGCTCTTGTAGGGTCTCGCGATCCGCGGCGGAATCTCGTGGATCTTGGCGGAGTGGTGGCGGATACGCCGGCGAGCTGAGATTCAGAAGGGGAGCGTGACGAAGTTCACTCGTTCGAGGGTGAGGTCGTCGGTCTTCCCTGATGTGGGGGTGCCCTGCCCCGACCGTGTCGCCATCAGGTCGTCAGATCTCTGGCGTTGGGCGGGTCTACGCGTTCTTCCGCCGCTGGCGCGACCACGGGCTGGTCAAGGAGTTTCATGACCGCGTCCCCGCCCGGGTCCTGCTCGCCCCCCGTCACCGACGCCGGCCAGCACCTCACCCGCCGAGTCGGCCCCGGAGGCATCTGGGTCAGCTGAGAGCCGCCTCCGAAGGAGACGCCGCACGCCGTCACGCCCACTGACCAACACCGCCCGGTCGCGCCCGCCGCTCTTGGCGGAGCGCAACGGCGCCGCGTCGGCGCTTCAGTCGGCGTTGTAGGTGCGCAGCTGCTCGGCGGCTTCCTGGTAGGCGTCGGTGGCGCGGGCGAAGTAGTCGAAGAGGACTTCGAGCTGTTCGGGCGAGTAGCCCCTGAGGAGCTCGCCGATCCGCTGCCGGGCCGGGGCCATGACCCGGTCGAGGTCGGCGGGCTTGCCGATCGGTTCGACGATCACCTTGCGGCGGTCTCCGGGGTCCGGGGCCCGGCGCACGTAGCCGGCCTGTTCGAGGCGGTCGATGAGGCGGGTGGTCGGCCCGGTGGTGAGGCCGGTGCGGGTGCCGAGCTCGCCGGGGGTCATCGGGCCGGTCAGTTGAAGGATGTTCAGCGCGTAGAGGTCGGTGGCGCCGAGCTCGCAGGCCTTGGCGCTGGCATGGCCGTGCAGCATCACGGCGCTCAGGTACCGGCGGTAGGCCTCACTCGCATCGGATGGCACGGCAGGCGTTGACACGGGCTCCTCCACTCCTTAATCTCTTCCTCAGTGAAGAGAAATCTTCGACGAAGTAACTTCTTCAAAGAAGTTATCATGGAAGGGGAGACCATGAGCACCGTCACCACCACCGAGGCGACCGACCCGACGGGCGAGCCGACCGACCTGAAGAGCACCCCGACGAGCACCGGGAACGTCGGGCGCACCAACCGTCGGCGCACCGTCAAGCGCGCCCTCGGCATCACCGCCCTCACCCTCGCCGTCGCCGCGGCCGGCGGGTACTTCTGGCTGGACGCCACGTCCGACGTCCGCAACCTCGGCCAGACCGACTGCACCGCCGTCACCCCCGCCGTCACCGCCACCCCGACCGGCACGCCCACCACCGACGATCACCGTGCCGTCTGCGACACCATCCGCGCTCTCACCGACGCCTGGGGCCGGGGCGACGCCACCGCGTACGGCGAGCAGTTCACCGTCGACGCCACCTACACCACCTACGTCGGCACCCACTACCAGGGCCGCCGCGACATCGCCGACGCCCACCGTGCCCTGTTCGACGGATTCGTCAAGGACACCAAGCTCGCCGACTCCTTCCTCGGCATCCGCTTCTACGGGCCGGACACCGCCATCGTCACCAGCCGCGGCGACACCTACAAGGGCGGTACGCCCAAGAAGCCGTCCGAGCTGACCAAGACGCAGTCCTACACGCTGGTCCGCCAGAGCGACCACAGCTGGCGCATAGCCGCCTTCCACAACACCCAGCGCCAGAACGTGATGGAGCGGCTCTCCTTCCTCTGGGACTCGGCGACCATGCCCGAGGCCGAGAAGTGACCGACCGGCTCCGCCCGCACACCGGCGCCCCGCGCCTGCACGCCACTCCACCGCACACCCCAACCCGGAGGACGACACCATGACCGCCAACCACCACACCACCGCCCCCCGCGCGACCGACGCCGCCGCGATCCGCGCCCTGCTGGAGCGCGGCGCCGCAGCCTGGGCCGACGGCGACGGCACCGCGTACGGCGCCTGCTTCACCGAGGACGCCACCGACGTCACCTACGTCGGCACCGTCTACCACGGCGGCGAGGAGATCGGCCGCGCTCACCAGGCCCTGTTCGACAGCTTCCTCAAGGGCACCCGGCTGATCCTCGACATCACGGACCTGCGCTTCTACGGCACCGACGCGGCCGTGGTCGTCACCCGCGGCGACGTCCGCAAGGGCGGCACCCCGGAGCAGGACGGCAAGCAGGGCAAGCTCGGCAAGCTCGCCACGTACACGGTGGTGCGCGAGGCCGACGGTCGGTGGCGGATCGCCGCCGTCCAGAAGACCCAGCGCAAGCCCCTGATGGAGGCCGCCTCCTTCCGCTTCCAGCCGGCCACCCGACCCGCCGCGAACTGAGACGCAGCCATCATGACCACCACCCAGCCGACCGCCGCGACACCCCGGTCGTCCGACACCGCCCACCGCCCCACCGCCCTGGTCACCGGAGCCAGCGCCGGCATCGGCCGCGCCTTCGCCCGCCGCCTGGCCGCGAGCGGCCACCGGGTGATCGCCGTCGCCCGGAACGAGGAGCGACTCCAAGCCCTGATGGCCGAACTCGGCCCCGGCCACGACTACCTGGCCGCCGACCTCGGCGACCCCGACGGCCTCCACAAGGCCGCCCAACTCCTCGCCGACCGACGCGTCCACCTCCTGGTCAACAACGTGGGAACCGCCACCACCGGCCCCTTCGCCACGACCCCACTCACCCACGCCCACGAGATGCTGCGCCTCAACTGCGAGGCCCTCGTCACCCTCTCCCACGCCTTCCTCGCCCAGGCCCGCCCCGGCGACGCCCTGCTGAACGTCTCCTCCACCCTTGCCCACACCCCGCTGCCGGACCTCGCCGTCTACAGCGCCACCAAGGCGTTCGTCACCGCCTTCTCCGAGGCACTCTGGTCCGAGCACCGGGCATCCGGCATCCACGTCCTCGCGCTCTGCCCGGGCATGACCGCCACCGAGTCGCAGTCGCACGACGACGCACCGGCCGCCCTGGTGCAGACCCCCGAACAGGTCGTCGCCACCGCCCTACGCGCCCTGCGCCGCCGCAGCCGCCCCACGGTCGTGCCCGGCACGGCCAACCGCCTCCTCCTGGCCGCCGCCCGCACCCTCCCCCGCCACCGCACCCTCACCACCCTCGCCCGCACCTGAACCACCCGCACGAACGCGAAGGAGGCCGGATCTCCGAGCAGCCCAAGACACCGGCCGAGCGGTAGTCCGGCAGGCCGCCGCGGAGGCGACGGCACCATCTCAGGGCGCTCCCCTACCGCTGCTCGAGGGACGCATGGACGGGGATGAACGACGAGCCGGCCGACGGGCTCGCCGACGTCACCTACCGGGGCGGCCGGTACGAGGACGACGCGCATGCGCAGTTCGGTGGCGAGCGGATCGCGCAGTACGGCGTCGACGGACCGCACGGCCGGCTCGACCTTCCGCCGGCCGAGGCAGCCGCACGCGCGGCCGAACTCACCGCCTGGCGCGACCGACTCCACGGCAAGGGCCTCATGGTCTCGATCGACCATCCCGCCCTACGACTTCGATGACGAAGACGAGTGACGAGCCCAGCTCTGGGGATCCGCCACCGTGGTGAGACTGATCAACCCCGACAGGTGGTGAGACAGATCCGGGAGCCCCAGGTCACAGCGGTGACGTGTGCCATGAGCCGCGAGATCCTACACAGCTTGTAGGGCCTCGCGGCCGATGCCGTCGTCCCACGGGCCGTGTCGTACCGATGTCGGGTACGGCATCGCCGTGAGACCGGCGCGTGGGTGCTGCTGCTCAGCGCCTCGTCTCGTACCTGGTCAGGACCACGCCGCCGGGAAACGTCCGCGTCTCCACCAGGTTCAGGTTCGCCCAGCCGTCCAGCGCGGTGAAGAACGGCGTGCCGCCGCCCACCAGGACCGGATGGGTGGCGATCACGTACTCGTCGATCAGCCCGGCGCGCATGGCCGCCCCGGCGAGCGTTGCGCCGCCGATGCTCATCGGGCCGCCGTCCTCGGCCTTGAGCCGGGTGATCTCGGCGATCGCGTCGCCGGTGACCAGGCGGGCGTTCCAGTCGACCTCGTCGATCGTCGAGGAGAACACCACCTTCGGCGTGTCCCGCCAGGTCCGCGCGAACTCGATCTCCGCCGGGGTGGCGTCGGGCTGCTGGGCGCCGGTCGGCCAGTAGGAGCTCATCGTCTCCCACAGCTTGCGCCCGTACAGCGACAGGCCACTCGCCTGCTCGTGGTCGAGCCACCACTGGAACAGCTCGTCGCTCGGCGGTCCGCTCCAGCCGATGTCGTCGCCGACCGCGGCGATGTAGCCGTCCAGGGTCAGGTTCATGCCGTAGATCAGTTTCCGCATGGCTCAGCCTTCCGTCCGCGGGTGTCCGGCGTACAGACCAGCGTGGCGCGGGAACCCCATCGGTGCGCGATCCGGCTCGCCGGTGGCCCTCGTGCTCGGGGCTCGGCGTGGTGCACCCGGGCGAGCCGCCTGATCCCGACCTCGCCCTCGCGAGGAACCGCCCGGCAAGGGCCCCGGGGGCACGGGGCTGCCGGGCACGGCCGGGTCAGAGGGTGACGGTGGCGCGGAAGACGGTGGTGCCGGTGCCGTCGAGCCGGGTGGCGGTGCCGGTCGCGGGGAGGAAGGCCGACTCGCCGCGGGCGAGGTCCAGGGTGGTGCCGTCGGCGGCGGTGAGCCGGGCGCTGCCGGCGGTGCAGAGCAGGATCTGCGGGGCCCGGCCGTCGAGTTGGCGCTCCTGGCCGTCCAGGGTGAAGAGGGAGAGCCGGAACTCGTCGACGGGGACGGGGTAGAGCTCCTCGCCGGGGGTCTCGGCGACGCCGACCGGCAGCAGCAACTCCGGTGCGCCGGAGGTGAATTCCACCACCTTGAGCAGCTCGGGCAGGTCGATGTGCTTGGGCGTGAGCCCGGCCCGCAGGACGTTGTCGGAGTTGGCCTGCAACTCGACGCAGACGCCGTGCAGATAGGCGTGCGGCACGCCCGCGCCGAGGTAGAGCGCCTGGCCCGGACGGAGCCGGATGGCGTTGAGCAGCAGGCCGGCGATCAGGCCGCGGTCGCCGGGGAACTCGCGGGTGATCCGGCTGTACAGCGCGTACGGGCCGTCGGGGTCGCCGGCGGCGGCCTTGTCCACCGCCTCGGCGGTGTCCCGGACGGTCGCGGCGGCGGTGGCGTCGTCCATGGTGAGGACGGCGGCCAGGGTGCTGCGCAGCGCCTCGGCCTCGTCCTCGGCGCCCAGCAGCGCGATCAGCGGGTCGAGCGCCGCCACCTTCAGCCCGGCCAGCAGGGCGGCCGCCCCGGCCGGTGTACGGAAGCCGCAGAGGCCGTCGAACTGGTCGAGCGCGCAGATGAGTTCGGGCTTGTGGTTGGCGTCGCGGTAGCTGCGGTGCGGGGCGTCCGGCGGGATGCCCAGGGCGTTCTCCGCGGCGTACCCGGCGCGGGCCTGGTCCAGGGTGGGGTGGGCCTGGATGGAGAGCGGGATGCCGGCGGCCAGGACCTTGAACAGGAACGGCAGGGCGGGGCCGAACCGGGCCACGGTGGCGGCGCCCAGCTCGCCCTCGGGGTCGGCGGCGATGAGCTCGTCCAGCGTGCGGGGCCCCTCGCCCCGGTCGGCGCGGGAGGGGGCGCCGGGGTGGGCGCCCATCCACAGTTCGGCCTGCGGTTCCCCGGTCGGTTCCTGCCCGAGCAGCTCGGGGAGCGCGGTGAGCGACCCCCAGGCGTACGGGCGGACAGTGTTGACGAGCCTGTCCATGCGCGCGGTCCTGCTCCTTCGCTGCAGTGGCTGGTGTGCCGGATCGCCGGGAGACGGCCCGGCGAGCGGGTGGTCCGGGCAAAGGCTGGGCATCGACCCTAGCCGACCGGTGCCGTCGGGAGGGAAACGGCCGTGGTCGGCCGGGAGTGCCGGAGCCGTACCGGCTGTTCGAGGACGCGGTAGTAGGATGCCAGGACGCAGTAGTTTCCACAGTGGTTTCCAGGTCGGCGGGATGTCGACGGGGACTGCGTCTCAGAGTGCGGGCAACGGTGACTGGCACTTCCCGCCACCGGCCGAGAGGTTTGTACGTGACCGTGAACCAGCAGAGTTTTGCTGATCTCGGCAGGGTGCTGGTGATCATTCCGACGTTCAACGAGGCGGAGAACGTCGAGCGGATCGTCGGACGGGTCCGTGCCGCCGTGCCCGAGGCCCACGTCCTGGTCGCCGATGACAACAGTCCGGACGGCACCGGCGAGCTGGCCGACAAGCTGGCCGCCGAGGACCCGAACGTGCAGGTCATGCACCGCCGGGGCAAGGAGGGGCTGGGCGCGGCCTACCTGGCGGGCTTCCGCTGGGGCATCGACAACGGCTACGACGTCCTGGTCGAGATGGACGCGGACGGCTCGCACCAGCCCGAGGAACTGGACCGGTTGCTGAGCGCGCTGCGCGGCGCCGACCTGGTGCTCGGCTCGCGCTGGGTGCCGGGCGGCCGGGTGGTGAACTGGCCGAAGTCGCGCCTGCTGCTCTCGCGCGGCGGTTCGACCTACTCGCGGCTGATGCTGAACGTGCCGATCCGGGACGTCACCGGCGGCTACCGGGCCTTCCGCAAGGAGACCCTGCTCGGTCTGGGCATGGACGAGGTCGCCTCGGCCGGCTACTGCTTCCAGGTCGACCTGGCCTGGCGGACGGTGAAGGCCGGCTTCAAGGTGGCCGAGGTGCCGATCACCTTCGTGGAGCGCGAGCTGGGAGCCTCCAAGATGAGCCGGCACATCGTGCTGGAGGCGCTCTGGCGCGTCACCTCCTGGGGTGTCGCCGACCGGCTCGCCAAACTGACCGGCCGCAAGGGCTGACCGGCAGCCGAAGAACCCGACAGCGCCCGGGTCCGCCTGTTCTCCACAGGCGGGCCCGGGCGCTTCGCGTTCCCGGGTGTCGGCCGGCGGGGCGGGTCAGCAGGAGCCGGGCGGCCTGAGCGCGCTGTCCGGCAGGTACTGGTCGGCCCAGACGGCGAGCTCGGTGAGGGCCGGGCGCAGGGCCGCACCCGCCTCGGTGAGGCGGTAGCTGACGCGCAGCGGCGGGCCCTCGTCGACCTGGCGCAGGACGAGCCCGGCGTCGGCGAGCTCGGTGAGTCGGTCGGAGAGCATGCGCTCGCTGATGCCGGGGACGGCGCGGCGCAGCTCGGAGAAGTAGCCGGGTCCGTTGTTGGTGAGGACGGCCACGATCAGGCCGGTCCAGCGCTTGCCGAGCAGGGTGAAGACCCGGGTCAGCGCGATCTCGGTGCCGGTGCAGGCGGCCGTCGCCTCCCCGCACTCCACGGACGCGGCGTGGAGCTGCTCGGTCACCTCGTGCTGGGCCATGGATACAGCGTACCCGTCTGTCCACTAGTGACTGCAGAAAAGTAAGCTGCTACGGTACTTGCAGCTGCGGCGGAAAGAGCAGCTACTTACTTGATGGAGGTTCGCCATGCCCACTCTGCTGCACATCGACTCGTCCGCGTTCACCGACGGCTCGGTCTCCCGCGAGGTCTCGGCCGCCTACCGGGCCGCCTGGCAGGCCCAGCACCCCGACGGCGTGGTGATCCACCGCGACCTCGCCGCCCGGCCGGTGCCGCACCTGGACGCCGACGGCATCTCCGCCGCCTTCACCCCGGCCGAGGGGCGCAGCCCCGAGCAGGCGGCCGCCTTCGCGCTGCGCGAGGAGCTGATGGCGGAGCTGGAGCAGGCCGACGCGATCGTGATCGGCACCCCGATGTACAACTTCACGATCCCGTCCGGCCTCAAGGCCTGGCTGGACCAGGTGATCCTGATGGGCCGCACGGCGGGGGACACCCCCACCGCGGCGGGCACGCCGGTGACGGTGGTCGCGGCGCGCGGCGGCTCCTACGCGCCCGGCGCCCCGCGCGAGCCGTACGAGTTCGTCACCACCTACCTGGAGAAGGTGCTGACCGGGATGCTCGGGCTGGAGGTCGACTTCATCGTCCCCGAGTTCACCCTGGCGGCGACCGTGCCCGCGATGGCGGACTTCGTGCAGCAGGCCGCCGACTCCAAGGCCCGGGCGCTGGAGGACGCGGCACGCCGGGCGAAGGCGGTGGCCGCCTGAGAGCGGCCCCGGGGCGGCCCGCCGGGCCGCGGGCACGATCGGGAAGGCGCGCCCCGCCGGGCGCGCCTTCCGCGCATTCGGCGGGCCGTACTCCCATGCTGTAGGGCGCAGGGAGTCCGACCGCCGACCGGAGGGAGCAGCCAGTGACGTCGTCCTCGCCCGAGGGGAGCGCCGACGCGGAGCACGCGGGCGCCGCGGACGGCGACTTCGCCGGGGCGGCCGGTGTCCGGCCGCTGGAGATCGCCGTCTTCACCGGCCCCGAGTCGGCCTTCTTCGCCACCTCCACGCTGATCCTCGGCGAGCGCACCGCGATCCTGGTCGACGCCCAGCTCACCCGCAGCGCCGGCCGCGAGCTGGCCGAGTGGGTGGCCGGCAAGAACCGCCGGCTGCTGGCCATCGTGATCACCCACCAGCACCCCGACCACTACTTCGGCGCCGAGGAGGTGCTGAGGCTCTTCCCGGAGGCGCAGCTGCTGGCCGCGCCCACGGTGGTGGACGGCATCCTGCGCACCGCGGCCGCCAAGGTCGCCCAGTGGAAGCCGGTGTACGGCGACGACATCCCCGACCACCCGCTGGTGCCCGCGCCGCTGCTGCCCCAGCCGTTGATGGTCGACCGCCAGGTGATCCCGGTGCTGTTGTTCGGCCAGGGCGACTGCGACGGCTCCACGGTGGTCCACGTGCCCAGCATCCGCACCGTGATCGCCGGCGACTTCGTCTACAACGGCACCCACGTCTGGACGGCCGACACCACCCCGGAACAGCGCACCGCGTGGGTGCGCAGCCTCGGCCGGATCGCCGGACTCGGCGCGGAACGGGTGATCGCCGGCCACCGGGCGCCCGAGCAGGACGACGACGCGGCCCGGGTGCTCGCCTTCACCGGCGAGTACCTGCAGGACTTCGACCGGCTGCTGGCCGAGCACCCGGACGACGCGGAGGGGCTGGTCGCCGCGGTGGGCGAGCGGTACGGGGAGCTGACCCTGCCGGCCATCCTGGAGCTGAGCGTCGCCGCCAACCTCGCCCGTCCCCGGTACCCGGAGGATGACGACGGGATCGTCGACGCCGAGCTCGTCGACGAGGACCCCGAGGACTGAACCGGCCCGGGCGGATACTGGCGGCATGACGCCGTACGACGTGATCGTGCCCGCCGGGGGCGCCGCCCGCCGGCTCGGCGGCGCGGACAAGCCCGGGCTGACCGTCGGCGGGACGGCGCTGCTCGACCGGGTGCTCGCCGCCGCCGCCGGCGCCCGCACCACCGTGGTGGTCGGCCCGGTCCGGCCCACCGCCCGGACCGGGGTCCGCTGGACCCGTGAGCGGCCGCCCGGCGGCGGTCCGGTGGCGGCCGTCGCGGCGGGCCTGGCCGAGGTGACGGCCGAGGTGGTGCTGCTGCTCGCCGCCGACCTGCCGTTCCTGGACGAGCGGACCGTCCGCCGGCTGGCCGCGGCCCTCGCCGAGCGGGAGCCGGAGGGCGACGCGGCCGGCCCGGTCGACGCGGCCGTCCTGGTGGACGCGGCGGGCCGGGACCAGCCGCTCGCCGCCGCCTACCGCACCGCCGCCCTGCGCGCCGCGCTGGCCGCCGCCGGGGATCCGGCCGGGCTGCCGCTGCGCCGGCTGACCGGCGGCCTGCGCACCCTGCGGCTGGCCGACACCGACGACGTCACCTATGACTGCGACACCTGGGAGGAGCTGGAGCGGGCCCGCGAACGGGACCGCTCGTAGGCCCCGTCCGGCCGCCCGGCGAAGCGCCGCACGGCGCAGCGCGGCACGGCGGGACACGGCGCGCCGCGGCACGGCCGACGGCGGTGCCCGGGCCGCCGTACGGCGCCGGCGGCCCGCCGTACGGGAAGCGACGCGCGCCGCTCGCCCGGGAAACAACCCGGGGAAACCGCCGATCAGGCAGCATGGGGCCCATGGAGCGCACGCTGGATGACTGGATGGCCGAGGTCCGGGCCGAGCTGGGGATCGACCTGGACGTCGACGTCCGCGGACTGCTCGACCTCACCCGGGTGGTCGCGCACGGGGTGGCGCGCCCCGCCGCGCCGCTGACCGCCTTCCTGGTCGGCTACGCGGCCGCGCAGCGCGGCGGCGGTCCGGAGGCCGTCGCCGAGGCGTCCCGGCGCGCCGCCGAACTCGCCGAGCGCTGGACGGCGGCGGCCGGGGCGGAGCACCCGTGAGCACCGTCGAGGAGGCCGCCGTGCCCGGCGGACGCTCCGCCGCCGGGCCCCTGACGTGGCCGCAGGCCCGGGCGGCGGCCCACCGGGCCGGGCTGCACCCACTCCCGCCGCAGCGCCTGGACCTGGCCGACGCGCTCGGCCGGACCCTCGCCGAGCCGCTCACCGCCCTCACCGACCTGCCCGCCTTCGACACCTCGGCGATGGACGGCTGGGCCGTCGCCGGGCCGGGCCCCTGGCGGGTCGCCGGGCGGATACTGGCCGGGCAGCCGGCCGTGCCGCCGCTGGCCGACGGTGCGGCCACCGAGATCGCCACCGGTGCCCGGCTCCCGTCCGGTGCCACCGCCGTCCTGCGTCGCGAGCACGGCGAGCGGATCGGCGCCCTGCTGCACGACCGCGCCCCGGGCTCGCTGACCACCGGCCAGGACGTCCGCCCGCGCGGCCAGGAGTGCCGTCGCGGTGAGGCGCTGCTGGCCGCCGGCACCCCGGTCGGCCCGGCCGTGCTGGGCCTCGCCGCGGCCTGCGGCCACGACCTGCTGGCGGTCCGCCGCCGCCCGGTCGTCGAACTCCTCGTCCTCGGCGACGAACTGCTCGGCTCCGGGATCCCTCGGTCCGGCCTGGTCCGGGACGCGCTCGGCCCGCTGCTGCCGCCCTGGCTGCGCGCGGCCGGCGCCGAGGTGGGCGAACCGCGCGCCGTCCGGGACGACTTCGGCCTGCTCCGGGACGCCGTCCGGCACTCCACCGCCGATGTGGTGGTCACCACCGGCGGGACGGCCGCCGGTCCGGTCGACTTCCTGCACCGGGCCCTGGCCGAGGCCGGTGCCCGGCTGCTGGTGGACGGCGTCGCCGTCCGCCCCGGTCACCCCATGCTGCTCGCCGAACTCCCGGGTGGCCGGCACCTGGTGGGCCTGCCGGGCAACCCGCTGGCCGCGGTGGCCGGCGCCGTCACCCTGGCCCTGCCGCTGCTGTACGCGCGGGGCGGCCGGTCCGTCGGCGAGCCGGTGCTCGCACCCGCCGCCGTCGACCTGGCCGGGCACCCCGCCGACACCCGGCTGCTGCCGGTGCGCCGCACCGCGCGGGGCGTCGTCCCGCTGGCCTTCGACGGCCCGGCGATGCTGCGCGGTCTGGCCCGCGCCGAGGCGCTCGCCGTGGTGGCGCCCGGTGGCGCGGCGGCCGGTGACACCGTCGAGCTCCTGGAGGCCCCGTGAGCGCGCGCCGTCGCGAGTCGCCGCTGCGCGCGCCGACCCCCGGCACCGAACCGTGGGCGGACGCCGGCATCGTGCTGCCCGCCCGGCGCTCCGCGCCCGCCGTCCGGCAGGTCGGCTCGCGGCTGCTGGTGGCGCTCGCCGTGCTGGTGGCCACCACCGTGATCGTCTGGCTGGACCGGGACGGCTACAACGACAACGCCGGCGGCGGGGTGAGCTTCCTCGACGCGGCGTACTACGCGACCGTGACGCTCTCCACCACCGGGTACGGCGACATCACCCCCTTCAGTGACAGCGCCCGGCTCACCAACATCTTCGTGATCACCCCGCTGCGCGTGGTCTTCCTGATCATCCTGGTCGGCACCACGCTCGAAGTGCTGACCGAACGCACCCGCCAGCAGTGGCGGTTGAACCGCTGGAGGTCCACCGTGCGCGAGCACACCGTCGTGATCGGCTACGGCACCAAGGGGCGCAGCGCCGTCGACACCCTGCTCGGCCAGGGGGTGCGCAAGGAGGAGATCGTGGTCGTCGACCCGCAGCGCAAGGTCATCGACCAGGCCGCCCAGCACGGGCTGGTGGGGGTGGTCGGCGACGCCACCCGGACCGACACCCTGCTGCGCGCCGGCCTCCCCGCGGCCGCGCGGGTGGTGGTGGCGCCGGAGCGGGACGACACCGCCGTCCTGATCACGCTGACCGCGCGCCAGCTCACCAAGGCGGCCACCGTGGTCGCCGCGGTGCGGGAGGACGAGAACGCGCCGCTGCTGCGGCAGAGCGGCGCCGATGTCGTGGTGACCAGCTCCAGTTCGGCGGGCCGGCTGCTCGGCATGTCGATGCTCAGCCCGCACGCGGGCGCGGTCATGGAGGACCTGCTCACCTACGGCAACGGCCTGGACGTGATCGAGCGCCCGGTCACCCGGGCCGAGGCCGGGCACGGCCCGCGGGACTGCGAGGACCTCGTGGTCGCGGTGGTCCGGGGCCGCCGGGTGATCAACTACACCGAGCCGGAGGCCCGGGTGCTCCAGCTCACCGACCGGGTGATCGTCATCAAGTGACCGGCCGGTGGCTACAGTCCGTGTCATGACTGAGCAACCGCAGCCCCCCTTCGGCACGTTCGAGACGGTCGCCCCGGCCCTGGACGTCTGCGACCTCCTCGCCGGGCCGGTGGCCGACGCCCTCCGGAACTGGGGCGACCGGGAGGCCGCCCGGTCCGTGTTCTACGTGGACACCGACCCGGAGAAGGCGGACACCGCGGTGTTCTGCGAGACCTACGGGGTGCCGCTGGAGGCCTCGGCGAACTGCGTGGTGGTGGCCGCCAAGCGCGGCGGGGAGACCACGCAGGCCGCCTGCCTGGCGCTCGCCCACACCCGGGTGGACGTCAACAAGGCCGTCCGCAAGCGGCTGGAGGCGCGCAAGGCCTCGTTCGCGCCGATGGACGCGGCGGTGGCGCAGACGGGGATGGAGTACGGCGGCATCACGCCGGTCGGCCTGCCCGCCGGCTGGCCGCTGCTGATCGACGCGGCGGTGGCCGCGGCGCCGTACGTCCTGGTGGGCAGCGGGCGGCGGCGGGGCAAGCTGATCCTGCCGGGCCGGGCACTGGCGACCCTGCCGGGGGCCGAGGTGCTGGCCGGGCTGGCGGGCTGAACGGGCGCTCCCGGCGGAGCGGACCGGCCGACCGGACCGGGTCGACCGGTGCTCCCGCCGGCTGCGCGGGGCGCCCCCGCGGCCCCGCCGGAACGCAGTAGCTTCGGGTCATGCATGCGATGACGATTCCTGAACCCGGTGGGCCCGAGGCGCTGGTCTGGGCCGAGGTGCCGGACCCGGTGCCCGGTGACGGCGAGGTCCTGGTCGAGGTGGCGGCGACCGCCGTCAACCGGGCCGATCTGCTCCAGCGGCAGGGTTTCTACAACCCGCCGCCCGGCAGCTCGCCCTACCCCGGCCTGGAGTGCTCGGGGCGGATCGTCGCCCTCGGGTCCGGGGTGGCCGGCTGGGGGGTCGGCGACGAGGTCTGCGCGCTGCTGGCCGGCGGCGGCTACGCGCAGCGGGTCGCGGTGCCGGTCGGGCAGCTGCTGCCGGTGCCGAAGGGGCTCGACCTGGAGCAGGCCGCCGCGCTGCCGGAGGTCGCCGCGACGGTGTGGTCCAACGTCTTCCTGGTCGCGCACCTGCGGCCGGGGGAGACGGTGCTGCTGCACGGCGGGGCCAGCGGCATCGGGACGATGGCGATCCAGCTGGCCAAGGCGGTCGGGGCCCGGGTGGCGGTGACGGCGGGCAGCGCCGAGAAGCTGGCCCGGTGCGCCGAGCTGGGCGCCGACATCATGATCAACTACCGCGAGCAGGACTTCGTCGAGGTGCTCCGGGAGGCCACCGGCGGCGCCGGGGCGGACGTGATCCTGGACCTCATGGGGGCGGCGTACCTGCAGCGGAACGTGGACGCGCTGGCGGTCAACGGCCGGCTGGTGATCATCGGGTTGCAGGGCGGGGTGCAGGGCGAGATCAACCTCAACACGCTGCTGCGCAAGCGCGGCGCGGTGATCGCGACCAATCTGCGCGGGCGGCCGCTGGCGGAGAAGGCCGCGATCGTGGCGGCGGTGCGCGAGCACGTCTGGCCGCTGGTCGAGTCGGGTCTGGTCCGGCCGGTGATCGACCGGGTGCTGCCGCTGGCCGAGGCGGCCGCCGGACACCGGGCGCTGGAGAACGGCGAGCAGGTCGGCAAGGTGGTGCTGCGGGCCTGAGGCCCGGCCGGGGCTGCCCGGGGCGGGGGCGGAGGCCGTGGTCCGGCCGGGCGGTTGGTGCACAGCCGTTCGAAATGCCCGGAATGCCCGATTGTGTGACGCTGGTCCGGAGCTGTCCCGCCGCCGACCCCGCCCGTGCGCGGTCGGCCGTCGGAAGGACCTCGACCGTGGCCGCACCTTCGAACGCGTTCCTCGGGCCGCTGCCCGCCGCGCCCTCCCACGGCCGTACCCGGGACCGGGCCGGTACCGGCGCTCGCCGGGCCCGTCGCGGCGACCGCCGACTGCGGCGGCTGCTGGCGGTGGCGGTGCTCGGCCTCGCCCTGCCGCTGGTCGTCGCGCCGCCGGCGCCGGCCGCCGTGGTGGACCGGCCGACCGGTCCCCGGGAGGCCGCCGCCGGGCCGGAGACCTCCACCGCGCTCGCCGCGCCGTCGGCGGACCCGTCCGAGCCGGCCGCGTCGTCCGAGCCCGGTCCGCCGGCCCCGGCCGCTCCGGTGCCGAGCGGCCCCGGCCGGTCCGGGTCGCCCTCCGCCGGGGCCGGCCAGGCATCCTCCGAAGCGTCGCCCCCGGCCTCCGCCGCTCCGGCGCCGGAGCCGACCCCGGTTCCGACTCCCGCACCGGAGCCGTCGGCCGCGCCGGTCGCGGTGCCGGCGCCGAGCACGCCGCCGGCGCCGACCGGCACACCGCCGCCCCCGAGCGCGCAGCCGGCCGCCCCGCCGGCCCTGCCCCCGGGGGCCGCCGCGGCGCCGCAGCACCAGAACGGGCGCCCCCGCCCCGGGCCGGCGGCCGGCGGGCCCTGGGCCGGTCGGGCCGAGGACGGCCACCGGCACCGACCGGCCTCGGCCCCCGAGCGAGTCCCCGAGCGGGCCGCCGAGCGCCGACCGGCGCGGGGGCCGGAGCAGCCGGTCGAGGCCGAACAGGCCGCCCCGGACGCGGACCCCGGTACGCCGGAGACCACCGCGCCGGCCGAGGACGCCGTACCGGACGGCGCCACCGTGGCGGCCGGGGCGACCGCCCAGCAGGCCGCCGGAGCCGTCCCGGCGGTGCTGCCCGCCCGCTGGCACGACGCCTCCACGCTCCAGCTCCCGCTGGGCGCCGGCCTCGGCCTGATCGGCTGCGGCCTGGGGCTGATCGGCCTGCGCCTGCGCAAGGGCTGAGCCGGCCCGCGGCCCCGCGCGAACTGAGTATCCGTACGGATGCCGGGCTCCCGCGCGGGGGCGTAGCGTCGGGCCCGGAAGTGTCGCGGTGACGTCGGTCGGTGGCGGCGGTGCGGGCGCGGTGGTGCGGTCGGGGGTTTCCGCCCGACCAACCCCAGTGAGGGAGAATGTTGTTCATGACGAATCCGATGAACGAGCGCTCGCCGCAGGAGCTGTACCAGGCCATGGGCGGGCAGTCGCAGGACGGCCAGAAGGTGCTGATCGTCGGACCGGACGGGCTGCCCGTGGGTCAGGGGTTCGCCGGTTCGACCCAGGACGACGGTGAGGGGCCGCGCGAGCTCCCGGTGACCGAGATGGTGGAGCAGCCGGCCAAGGTCATGCGGATCGGCAGCATGATCAAGCAGCTGTTGGAGGAGGTCCGGGCGGCGCCTCTCGACGAGGCCAGCCGGGTCCGCCTGAAGGACATCCACGCCAGCTCCATCAAGGAGCTGGAGCTCGGCCTGGCCCCCGAACTGGTCGCGGAGTTGGAGCGGCTCTCGCTCCCCTTCACCGAGGACACCATCCCGACCGAGGCCGAGCTGCGGATCGCGCAGGCGCAGCTGGTGGGTTGGCTGGAGGGGCTGTTCCACGGCATCCAGACCGCGCTGTTCGCCCAGCAGATGGCGGCGCGCGCGCAGCTGGAGCAGATGCGCCGGGCGCTGCCGCCCGGCCTGCACGGCGCCGACCAGGAGGGCGACGAGCCCGGCGAGGGCCGCGGCATCCGCTCCGGGCCGTACCTGTAGGCCCGCCACCGGCCCCGCGGGGAGCGCCGCGGGGCCCGTGCCGGCCGCCCGGTATCGGACGTACCGCCACGATCCGGTGCCGAACGTACGACCGACCCACTACCGCCCGGTCGTGGGTCGCGGCTCGGACACAGTGTCGGCCCTGCGCCGATCACTGTCGCCGCGAGCCGATACCCTGGGCCCCTGTCGCAGGCCGGGCGAGCGCCGCGACAGGGGTCGGGCGGGCCACGAAACCGGGCCCGACCACGCACGGACGAGACCGAACGTCACGGTTGCGGCGGCACGACCGCGCCGAGGGGGAGCAGAGGACCATGAGCGAGCACGGCAACGCGGCGGTCGAGGGCCAATCCCTGGGCAACGGCAGGTACGTGCTGCAGCGGGTGCTGGGTGAGGGCGGCATGGCCTCCGTGCACCTCGCCTACGACAACGTGCTCGGCCGCTCGGTCGCGCTGAAGAGCATGCACGCCGAGCTCGGGCGCGACGAGTCCTTCAAGGAGCGGTTCCGCCGCGAGGCGCAGGCCGTGGCCCGGCTGGAGCACGCCAACATCGTCACGGTCTACGACAGCGGCGAGGACGTCGCCGCCGACGGCTCCACCACCCCGTACATCGTGATGCAGCTGGTCGACGGCAAGGGTCTGCGCGACGCGATCAACGAGGCGGTCGCGCAGTACGGCGCGATGCCCACCGAGGAGGCGCTGCGGGTCACCGTCGGCGTGCTGAACGCGCTGGAGGCCTCGCACGACCAGGGCCTGGTGCACCGCGACATCAAGCCCGGCAACGTGATGTTCGACCGCAAGGGCAACATCAAGGTCATGGACTTCGGCATCGCCCGCGCGCTGGAGTCCGGGGTCACCTCGATGACCCAGACCGGCATGGTGGTCGGCACCCCGCAGTACCTCTCGCCCGAGCAGGCGCTCGGCAAGCCGGTGGACGCCCGCTCCGACCTCTACTCGGTCGGCGTGATGCTCTTCGAGATGCTCACCGGCCAGCTGGTCTTCGACGGCGACTCGGCGTTCTCGATCGCCTACAAGCACGTCCAGGAGGAGCCCTCGGCTCCGTCCACCGTCAACCGGACGGTCAGCCCGGCGGTGGACGCCTTCGTCGCCCAGGCGCTGCGCAAGGACCCGGCGCACCGCTTCCCGAGCGCGGCGGCCATGCGCGACGAGGCGGAGCGGCTGATCGCGGCGGAGAAGGGCGGCGGCAACGGCAACCAGCTGGCCGCCAGCTCGCCGCTGGTGATCACGGACGGCCCGCGCTCGGTGCACGCCGCGCCGCCCGCCCCGCAGGCTCCGCAGACCCCGCAGCCGTTCCAGCAGCAGTACCGGACGCCGCCGCCGGCGTTCCAGACCCCGCCGCCGCAGCACCCGCACACGCCGCAGCCCTTCCCGCAGCAGTACCAGACCCCGCCGCCGGCCTTCCAGGCCCCGCAGCACTTCCCGCCGCAGGCGCACACCCCGCCGCCCCAGCCGATGCCGACGCAGTTCCAGCCGGCTCCCGCGTCGAACAGCGGCGGCTGCTCCACCGCACTGGTGATCGTCGGCATCATCATCGGCGTGATCGTCCTCGCGATCATCATCATCGCCATCGTGGTGACCAAGGCGGAGAAGGACACCAAGAGCTCCCGGTCCGCCGAGCGGCCCGCGACCGTTCTGCACCTGGACGACCTGCCCGACCGGAATGGCCTGCTCTGACGCGTTCCGCCCGGATCGGGCGTGCTACGGGGGAAGTCCGGAGGCGGTAGCGTTCGGGGACACGAAGCGACAGGGCACCGCGATCCGAGCGAACGCCCGGGGCGAGGAGCGATGGCACAGACGCAGCAGCCGGACGACGACGAGGGTGCCCGCGCGGCCGGTTCGGCCGGCGGAGCCCGCAGGATGCCCGAGCCCGGCAGCGACAGCGCCGCCACCTCCGCACTCCCGCCGTTCGGCGGCGGCCCGCAGACCCCCGGCCGGGGCACCGCGGCCCCGCTCGGCACGGTCGGGGACGGCCGCTACCGGCTGACCCACCGGCTCGGCCGCGGTGGCATGGCCGAGGTCTTCGCCGCCCAGGACGTCCGGCTCGGCCGGACCGTCGCCGTCAAGCTGCTGCGCCCCGAACTCGCCCAGGACGACATCGCCCGGCTGCGCTTCACCCGGGAGGCACACGCCGTCGCGGCGCTCAACCACCACTCGATCGTCGCGGTCTACGACACCGGCGAGGAGTACGTCGGCGACGAGTCGACGCCCTACATCGTGATGGAGCTGGTCGAGGGCCGGACCGTCCGCGAGCTGCTGGTGGACGAGGAGGCGCCGCCGGTCGACCAGGCGCTGATCATCATCGCCGGGGTGCTGGAGGCGCTCGCCTACAGCCACCGGCACGGCATCGTGCACCGCGACATCAAGCCCGCCAACGTCATCATCACGACCACCGGCGCGGTCAAGGTGATGGACTTCGGCATCGCCCGCGCGCTGACCGGCACCGCCAGCACCATGACCCAGACCGGCATGGTCATGGGCACCCCGCAGTACCTCTCGCCCGAGCAGGCCCTCGGCAAGCCGGTCGACCACCGCTCCGACCTGTACGCGGCCGGCTGCATGCTCTACGAGCTGCTCACGCTGCGCCCGCCGTTCACCGGCGACACCCCGCTCTCGGTGGTCTACCAGCACGTGCAGGACATGCCGGTGCCGCCGGCGCAGGTCAACGGGCGGGTGCCGGCCGCGCTCGACCCGCTGGTGCTGCGCTCGCTCGCCAAGAACCCGGACGACCGCTTCCAGGACGCCGACGAGTTCCGCGCCCACCTCCAGCACGCGCTGCGCGAGATGCACGGCGCCGGCGGGGCCTGGGCGGCGGGCGCCGCGGCGGCCGGGCTGGCGGCCGCGGGCCAGGGCCACAGCGGGGCCACCCCGATGATCGGCACCGACGAGACGGCCGTGCTCGGCGCCGGTGTCGGCGGCCCTGGCGACTCGACCACGGTGCTGCCGTACCAGGTGCCCGGCGGCCCGCACACCCCGTCCGCGCCCTACCCGGGGGCCGGTGGGCCGTACGGCGGCGGTCACGACGGCTCGGGCGGCGGTGGCGACGACGGGGACGACGATCGGCGGCGGCGCGGCCCCTGGGGCTGGGTGGCCGGCGTCGCGGCGGTGCTCGTCGCGTCCGGTGTCGGCATCGCACTCGCGCTCAGCGGTGGCAACGGCGGGGGCCACACCCCCACCCCGGCGCCCACGCCGTCCGTTTCCTCGACCACCTCGCCCGAGACCGGCACGCCCACCACCGGTGGGAGCAGCCCGACCTCGGCGCCGGTCACCCAGAACACCCGGAAGCCGCAGCAGCCGACCGACACCACGAACAACAACAACCAGAGCCCGGCGCCCAGCGTGCCCTCCGGCAAGCACTCGCCGAGCACGACGCCGTCGCCCACCGGGACCAAGTCGGCGAGCGCCACCGCGACGACCAGCACGACGCCCACCGGCGGTGCCAGCACGACGCCGGCGGGCGGGGCCACCGGCACGCAGAGCGGCGGCGCGACGGGCACCCAGCCGCCGCCGGCCACGAAGCCGCCGGTCACCCAGCCGCCGGGCGGCGGCGGTGGGACCACCCCGCCCGGTACCGGCGGCTGACCGGCGGGGTCAGTTGGCGAAGGCGTCCAGCACCTGTTCGTACTCCTGGCACCACCAGGCCAGCTGGCCCGCCGAGGCGGGGTAGAGCGGGTCGGCCCGGTGGTCGGCCCGCTGGTAGCGCCACTGGAGCATCCAGAAGTCGTTGAGCCGCTCCCACCAGACCCGGTGGGCGGCCGCGGCCAGGTGCTCCGCGGTGGCGGCCCCGGTGGCCCGGTAGGCCTGCGAGTAGTGCCGGACCCGGACGAGGTCGAGCGCTCCCGACGTCCGGTCGTTGAAGACCAGGGTGGCGGCGCGGACGGCCTCCTCGGCGCGCGGCTGCGGGCCGAGCTTGTCCCAGTCCAGGACGGCCGCGATCCGGCCGCCCTCGTGCAGCAGGTTGAGGCCGTGGAAGTCCCCGTGCGTCCAGCCGGTGGGCGGGGCGGCCTGCGGGGCCGGCCGGCGGTGGGCGTACTCGGCGAGCAGGTCGAGCCGTTCGGTGAGGCGCTGCTCGACCAGCGCGTCCAGCTCGCCGTACGGGCGCTGTTCGCGGGCGCTCAGCCGCAGGTCGCGGGCGAGCCGGGCACTGTCCAGCGGGTCGGCGGTGCGGTAGCCGGCGGGTTGCGGGACCGGGGCGCAGACGTCGTCGAGTGCGCCGTGCAGTCGCCCGAGCAGCGCGCCGAGCGCGTCGCACTGCGGTAGGGAGAGGTCGCCGCCGTGCCGGTGTCGGCCATCGACCCAGGGGAAGAGCGCGAACAGCCGGCCGCCGAACGCGGCCACCGTGACGGAGCGTTCGGCACAGGCCAGCGGGGGAGCGACGGGCAGTCCGAGGGCGTCCAGCGCGGCCATCGCGCGGTGGTGGTCGGCGATCGAACCGCGGTGCGCGGTGGCGGCGTCGACGTAGCACTTCAGGAAGTACGTCCCGGCCTCGGTGGTGACCCGGTAGCCCCGGTTCAACAGGCCCTCGGCGACCGGTTCGGCGGTGAGCAGCCGCCCCACCCGGTAGCGGCGCAGGACCTCGGCCAGCGCGAGGTGGGGGACGGGCGGGCTGAGGGTCCCTATCGGCGGTGCGGTGAGGTCGGGGCGGGCCGGGGCACAGGCGAGGGTCTGGCTGAAAGTCACAGGCTGAGGTTAGGGCCCCCTGGCGGGGGTCCTTGACAAACCGTCAGATCTGTGATGCATCCGGCTTTCAGTGCTGCTGGTCCGCCTGGTGCCGGGCCACGAAGGCGGCGGCCTGGGTGCGTCGCTCCATGCCCATCTTGGCGAGCAGACTGGAGACGTAGTTCTTGACCGTTTTCTCGGCCAGGTGCAGCTCGTTGCCGATCTGACGGTTGGTCATCCCCTCGCCGATCAGATCGAGGATGCGGCGCTCCTGCTTGGTGAGCTGGGACAGTCGTTCGTCCTCCTTCTCGCCGCCGTCGCGCAGCCGGGCCAGCACCCGGCTGGTGGCCACCGGGTCGAGCAGCGACTTGCCGGCCGCGACGTCCCGGACGGCGGCGATCAGGTCGGTGCCGCGGATCGCCTTCAGCACGTAGCCGGAGGCGCCCGCCATGATCGAGTCGAACAGCGCCTCGTCGTCCGAGAACGAGGTCAGCATCAGACACTTGATCTCCGGCAGCCGGGAGCGGATCTCCCGGCAGACCTCGACGCCGTTGCCGTCCGGCAGCCGGACGTCGAGTACCGCGACGTCGGGATGTACGGCGGGGATCCGGGTGATGGCCTCGGCGGCGGTGCCGGCCTCGCCGACCACCTCGATGTCGTCCTCGACCGAGAGAAGATCGTGGACGCCCCGCCTGACCACCTCGTGATCGTCGAGCAGGAATACCCTGATTTGTCCGTTATCAGTCACGCGCAAAGCCTCCCATATCACCGTAGGAAAGACCTATTGCGCGCACCGCCGCAGCAGCGCTATCCGGCCAGAGCGCCGGAAAGCGATACCGGTAACCCCCTTACGAACGGGGCTCCGCCCGGATAACGTGCGCAGGTGTCCTGAAGGCGACCGAATTGAGAGCTGCGCCACACCCGCAGTTGTAGGCCCTGAACAAGTAGGACGTCCTAGCGCAAGCGCGCCAAGGGCTGCCGCTGGGTAACGTTCTCGTGAGGGACGCCGTCGGAACAGGATCACCACCTGCCTTGCAGCCGGTGCGCACACCCACGCGCGCCCCGCGAGGCGGTGACCGGACCGGTCACCGGCGACCCCGGGCGGCCGGACAGACCGAGGAGTGAACGTGACCGTCAAAAGCACGGCGAGGGCCCGCAAGAAGGCGGCCCCCGGCGTCCCTGACACCCTCCGCGCCACGGGTACGGACGCCCAGCCGGAGCTCGTACAGCTGCTCACCCCGGAAGGAGAGCGGGTCGAGCACCCGGACTACCCGCTCACCACCACCCCGGAGGAGCTGCGCGCCCTCTACCGCGACCTGGTGCTGGTGCGCCGGTTCGACGCCGAGGCCACCGCGCTGCAGCGCCAGGGCGAGCTGGGCCTGTGGGCCTCGCTGCTCGGCCAGGAGGCGGCCCAGGTCGGCTCCGGGCGGGCCATGCGCACCGGCGACTACGCCTTCCCCACCTACCGCGAGCACGGCGTGGCCTGGTGCCGCGACGTGGACCCGCTGAACCTGCTCGGCATGTTCCGCGGCGTGAACCACGGCGGCTGGGACCCGAACGAGAAGAACTTCCACCTGTACACCATCGTGATCGGCGCGCAGACCCTGCACGCCACCGGCTACGCGATGGGCATCACCAAGGACGGCGCGGACGACGCGGTGATCGCCTACTTCGGCGACGGCGCCTCCAGCCAGGGCGACGTCAACGAGGCCTTCACCTTCGCCTCGGTCTACAACGCCCCGGTGGTCTTCTTCTGCCAGAACAACCAGTGGGCGATCTCCGAGCCCACCACCACCCAGACCAAGATCCCGCTGTACCGCCGCGCCTCCGGCTTCGGCTTCCCGGGCGTCCGGGTCGACGGCAACGACGTGCTGGCCTGCCTGGCGGTCACCCGCTGGGCGCTCGACCACGCCCGCAGCGGCAACGGACCGGTGCTGATCGAGGCGTTCACCTACCGGATGGGCGCGCACACCACCTCCGACGACCCGACCCGCTACCGTCCGTCCGAGGAGACCGAGGCCTGGAAGGCCAAGGACCCGATCACCCGGCTCAAGGCGCTCCTGGAGAAGGAGGGCCTGGCCGACGCGGAGTTCTTCGCCTCGATCGAGGCCGAGAGCGAGCAGCTGGGGCTGCGGGTGCGCGAGGGCGTGCGCACCATGCCGGACCCGGACCCGACCCTGATCTTCGACCACGTCTACGCCGAGCCGCACACGCTGGTCGATGAGGAACGGGCCGAGTACGTCGAGTACGCGGCCTCCTTCGAGGCGGGGGAGAACCTCTGATGGCCGGTCAGCTCAGCATCGCGAAGGCGCTCAACGAGGCGCTGCGCAAGTCGCTGGAGAACGACCCGAAGACGCTCCTGATGGGCGAGGACATCGGCAAGCTCGGTGGCGTCTTCCGGATCACCGACGGCCTGCAGAAGGACTTCGGCGACAGCCGGGTGATCGACTCCCCGCTCGCCGAGTCCGGCATCGTCGGCACCGCGATCGGCCTCGCGCTGCGCGGCTACCGCCCGGTGGTGGAGATCCAGTTCGACGGGTTCGTCTACCCGGCCTTCGACCAGATCGTCTCCCAGCTCGCCAAGATGCACGCCCGCGCGCTCGGGCACGTCAAGATGCCGGTCACCATCCGCATCCCGTACGCGGGCGGCATCGGCGCGGTCGAGCACCACAGCGAGTCGCACGAGGCGTACTTCGCGCACACCGCCGGTCTGCGGGTGGTCTCGCCCTCCAGCGCGCACGACGCGCACTGGATGCTGCGCCAGGCCATCGAGTCGGACGACCCGGTGATCTTCCTGGAGCCCAAGCGCCGGTACTGGGACAAGGGCGAGGTCGGCGACGCCGCCGACCTGGGCCTGTACGACGCCCGGATCGTGCGCCCCGGCGCGGACGCGACGCTGATCGCCTACGGGCCGATGGTCAAGGTCTGCCAGGAGGCCGCCGCGGCCGCCGAGGAGGACGGCCGCCGGCTGGAGGTCGTCGACCTGCGCTCGCTCTCCCCGGTGGACTTCGCCACCCTGGAGGAGTCGGTCAAGCGGACCGGCCGCGGCATCGTGGTGCACGAGGCGCCGGTCTTCCTGGGCATGGGCGCCGAGCTGGCCGCCCGGCTGACCGAGCGGTGCTTCTACCACCTGGAGGCGCCGATCCTGCGGGTCGGCGGCTACCACGCGCCGTACCCGCCGTCCCGGGTCGAGGAAGCCTTCCTGCCGGACCTGGACCGCGTGCTCGACGCCGTCGACCGCGCGCTCGCGTACTGAACCGGGGAGCGAAGATGACCACCGAAGTTCGCTCGCTCCGCGAGTTCAAGATGCCCGACGTGGGCGAGGGCCTCACCGAGGCCGAGATCCTCAGCTGGTACGTCAAACCCGGCGACACCGTGACGGACGGCCAGGTCGTCTGCGAGGTGGAGACCGCCAAGGCCGCCGTGGAGCTGCCGATCCCGTTCAACGGGGTCGTCGAGCAGCTGTTCTTCCCGGAGGGCGCGACGGTCGACGTCGGCACCGTGATCATCTCGGTCGCGGTGGCGGGGGAGGCGGGCGCCGTCGCGCCGGCCGCGGCCGCCCCGGTGGCGCCGGTGGCCGCGCCCGCCGAGGCCGAGCCCGCCCGGCGCGAGGTGCTGGTCGGCTACGGACCGCGGACCGGCGGCACCCAGCGCCGGGCCCGCCGGACCACCACGACCACCGTGGTCGCCGCGACCCCGGCTGTGCCCGCCCCGGCCCCGGCCGCCGTGCCGGCCCCCGTCGCCGCCCCGGTGGTGCCGGAACAGCCCACCGGTGACCGGCCGTTGGCCAAGCCGCCGGTGCGCAAGCTCGCCAAGGACCTCGGTGTCGACCTGCGGGCCGTCACGCCGACCGGCCGGGACGGCGTGGTCACCCGCGAGGACGTGCACGCGCACGCCGCCGCGGCGGCCGCCGTCACGGCGCCGGTGGCCGGGCCGGTCGTGGCGGCCCCGGCGGCCCCGGCGGAGTCGGTGTCGGTGGCGACCGCCACCACCGGCGACGTCCGGGTGCCGATCAAGGGCGTCCGCAAGGCGACCGCGCAGGCGATGGTGGCCTCGGCCTTCACCGCCCCGCACGTCACCGAGTTCGTCCAGGTCGACGTCACCCGCACGATGAAGTTCGTCCGCCGGCTCAAGGAGAGCGGCGAGCTGGGCCGAGACGTCCGGGTCAGCCCGCTGCTGCTGGTCGCCAAGGCGCTGCTGACCGCGATCAAGCGGCATCCCGAGATCAACGCCCAGTGGGACGAGGCGGCCCAGGAGATCGTCATCAGGGGCCAGGTGAACCTCGGCATCGCCGCGGCCACCCCGCGCGGCCTGATCGTCCCCAACATCAAGGACGCGGGCGCCAAGACGCTGTCCGGCCTGGCGGTCTCGCTCGGCGAGCTGATCGACACCGCCCGGCTGGGCAAGACCTCGCCGAACGACATGCAGGGCGGCACCGTCACCATCACCAACGTCGGCGTCTTCGGCGTCGACACCGGCACCCCGATCCTCAACCCGGGCGAGGCCGCGATCCTCGCCTTCGGCGCGGTCCGGGAGCTGCCGTGGGTGCACAAGGGCAAGGTGGTGCCGCGCCAGGTCACCACGCTGGCCCTCTCCTTCGACCACCGCCTGGTGGACGGCGAACTGGGCTCCAAGGTGCTGGCCGACATCGCCGCGCTGCTGGAGCGCCCCAAGCGCCTGATCACCTGGGGCTGACCGGCCGGAACGGAGGAAGGGGCCCCGCTCCGCACCACTGGTGCGGGGCGGGGCCCCTTCGGTTCCCGGGCGTCGGTCAGCGCTGGGGACGCAGCCGGCGCACGGCGATCAGGACGCCCGCGCCGAGGGCGACGAAGGCGGCGGAGGAGGCGGCGAGGAAGCCGTTGCGGGCCTCGGCGCCGGTCTGGGCGAGCTCGGGGGTGCCGGCCGGTGCGGTGGGGGCCGGTGCGCCGGCGGTGGGGGCGGCCGGTGCGGCGGCCGGGGTGCCGGCCGAGGTCCGGTCGGTCACGGGGGCGGGCTTGGCGGTGCTGGAGGCGGTCGGCTTGGGCGCGGCGGGCTTGGCGGCGGTGGTCGGCTTGGCGCTGGGCTTCGCGGGGGTGGCGGGCTTGGCCGGGGCGGCGGTGCGGACCACCGAGTAGGAGTGGGAGCCCCCGGACTCCACGGGGTAGCCGTCGGCCTTGCCGCCGACGTAGACGGTGAAGTCCTTCAGGTCCGCGGCGGCGTTCGCCGAGACGGAGACCCGGAACATGAAGTTCTCGGCCCGGCCGTCGTTGAGCTGCTTGACCTTGAGCGAGCTGGTGTCCGCGATGATCGTCGGGTCGCAGCCGTGCCGGAGGGAGAGCTTCTTCCAGCCGCCGCCGGTGGCCGCCTCGATCGTGAAGTCCTCCAGCCGGGTGGAGCCCTTCTCGTTGAAGATCGCGATCGTGGGGGCGACGTTCTCGTACGGGGCGCCGGTGAAGTTGGTGACTCCGACGCCGACCTCGGCCTTGGCGCCGCCGGCGGTGATGCTCTGGTGGTCCGGAGTCATGTGGAACCCGGCGGTGAGGTCGCCCTTGTGCGCGGCGGCCGGGGTGACCGGCTTGGCCTCCGCGGCGGCCTTGCCGTCGCCGCAGGCCCAGGAGGCCTCGGCGGTCATCAGCTGGACGGAGCCGGCGAGGACGACGGTGGCGGCGACGGCGGCGAGCCGGCGGCGGCCGGAGGGCGAGGTGGCGTTCTTCGCAAAAGCGGAGATAACGGACGAGCGCATGATGTGAGTCCCCAGGGTGGTGATGCCGACGGTGTGTGAAGGTGACCGGCTCCGCGTCTTTCGCGCGGTGCGCCCCCCGGCCCTGCCGGTCTCGCTCTCCGTGCCTTCATCCGTATAGACGCGCATCCCCGTCGGTGGTTGCAGGTGGTTGCGAAAGTTCTTCGAGAATCTTCGAACGCCCCGCGGGCGGGGGTCGCTCGGCGATACTGCCGCCATGGCAGAGGAGCTGATAACCCGTTCGGCGGAGCGTCGGACCGCCCCCGAGGAACGCCGCTCGCTGCGGCGGGACGCCTCCCTCCCCGCCCTCCTGGCCGGGCTGGTCTGCATCGTGGTCTCGTTCTCCGGGCCGCTGGTGGTGGTGCTCGCGGCGGCCTCGGCCGGACGGCTGGACACGGCGCACACCGCCTCCTGGATCTGGGCGGTGGCCGTCGGCAGCGGGCTCACCGGGCTGCTGCTCAGCTGGTGGACCAGGACGCCGGTGATCACCGCCTGGTCCACCCCGGGCGCCGCGCTGCTGGTGACCAGCCTCGGCGCGTACCCCTACCGGGAGGCGGTCGGCGCCTTCCTGGTGAGCGGGGTGCTGGTGGCGCTGTTCGGGGTCACCGGACTGTTCGGGCGGTTGATCGCCGCGATCCCGGCCGGGATCGTCAACGCGATGCTGGCGGGCATCCTGTTCTCCTTCGGCGCCGGCATCTTCGGCGCCGTCCACGGCGCGCCCGCCCTGGTGCTCGGCAGCTTCGCCGCCTTCGTGCTGGCCAAGCGGTTGGCGCCGCGGTACGCCGTGCCGGTCGCCCTGCTGGTCGGCGGGGTGCTGGCGGCCGTCACCGTCGGGCTGCCGGTCCACCTCGGGGCGGGCGGCCCGACCGTGCCGGTGTTCACCGTGCCCGCCTTCTCGGGGCCGGCCATGGTGGGTCTGGCGCTGCCGCTCACCATCGTGGCGCTGGCCTCGCAGAACGCCCCCGGGCTGGGTGTGATGCGGGCCTTCGGCTACCGGCCGGACGACCGGCTGCTGATCGGGGCCACCGGCGGGGTCTCCGTCCTGCTGGCGCCGTTCGGCTCGCCGGGGGTGAACCTGGCCGCGATCACCGCCGCCATCTGCGCCGGGCCGGAGAGCCACCCCGATCCGCGCCGCCGCTACGTCGCCGGGATGTCGGCGGGCCTGCTGTACCTGCTGGTGGGCAGTTTCGGCGGGCTGCTGGTGAGCCTGTTCACCGGTCTGCCGAAGGAGCTGATCGCGGTGATCGCCGGGGTCGCCCTGCTGGCCTCGCTCCAGGGCAGTCTGGCCGCGGCCGTCGCCGACGAGCGCGGCCGGGACGCGGCGGTGGTGACCTTCCTGGCCAGCGCCTCCGGGATGAGCCTGCTCGGTATCGGTTCGGCGTTCTGGGGGCTGCTGCTCGGCCTCGGCACCCACCTGGTGCTCCGGGCCCGGCCGGGGCGGAGCGGCTGAGGTCACGGGTAGCAGGGATCACCCACCTGATCGGACTCATAGGTATGACCGGGGTGATCCGGGTCGTTCGGCCAGGTCGGTGACTTTTTCGCCGGACGGTGGGGGTGACACGCCGGGCCGGGTACGTCTTCGCGTCCACCACCCGGGCGACGCCGGGTGACCGGATCCCCGAGGACGCACCCGTATGCCGCCTGGCAACCCTGGCCGTCTCGTCCGGAGTCTGGCCGCGCTCGTGCTGGTGTCCACCGCCGTACTGCCCGCCGCCCTGGAGCTGGCCGGCCCCTCGCCGTTCGGTGTGATCGGGCCGGGGGCCCCCGCCGACCGGGCGGTGCCGCCCCACACCGTCCAGCGGGCCGACCTCCGTGCCGCCGGCACCGCCCCCACCGTCGACATAAGGCGGACCGGGGACCCGGCCAACCGGATCACCCTGGTGCTGCTCGGCGACGGCTACCGCGCCGACGAGCAGGAGCTCTTCCGCGAGCAGGCCGACCGGGCCTGGCACGCCCTGATGGAGATCGAGCCGTTCCGCAGCTACCAGGGGTTCTTCAACATAAGGCGGGTCGAAGTGGTCTCGCCGGACTCCGGCATCGCCGAGACCGAGAGCCGGGGCCGCAACCCCGGGACCCCGCTCGGCATGCACTTCTGGTGCGAGGGCACCGCCCGGCTGCTCTGCGCCGACGAGGCCGCCACCGCGCGCTACGCGGGGGAGGGCGACGGCCCGCAGTACCTGATCGCGCTGGCCAACTCCAGGGAGTACGGCGGGGCCGGCGGCACCGGGGTGACCACCCTGGCCGGCGGCAGCCCGGACGCCGGGCGGATCATCCAGCACGAGATAGGGCACACCGTGGGCGACCTCGGTGACGAGTACGACAGCGCCCCGGACGACGCCGACTACCCCAACCTCTCCACCGAGAACGCCGACGACATGCGCCGCAAGCAGACCAAGTGGTGGCGCTGGCTGGGCGCGGAGTCCCCGGACGGGGGCGGCACGGTCGGGGCGTACCGCAGCGCCAACGGGATCTACCGGCCCACCCGGGACTCGGTGATGCGCACCCTCGGCGGCGCCTACAACCTGCCCTCGCGGGAGGCGATCATCGAGGAGATCTACCGCCGGATCCGGCCCACCGACACTCCCGTGCCCGCCCCGGGCGAGGTGACCGGCCGCCCCCGGCTGGAGGTCCGGCCGCTGCCCCTGGCGGGTAGCCGCCGGCTGCAGGTGGACTGGAAGGTGGACGGCGTCCCGGTGGAGCCGCAGGCGGTGGACCGCAGCTGGCTCGACACCGCCGCGCTGACCCTGCTCCCGGGGCAGAGCGCCACCGTCACGGCCACCGTCCGGGACACCACCGACTGGGTCCGCGACGAGGCCTTCCGCGACCGGTACATGACCAGGTCGGTCTCCTGGACGGTCACCGGTTGAGGCGGTTCGTGCCCGATCCCCCCGCCGCCCCGGCCCCGATCTCCCCGCCACCCCCGGCTGAGGGTCGAATGATGGGATGACTAATCTGGGCACACTATGTCCGTGGAGCCCGCCAGTTCAGCCCGCCCCCTGTCCGTCCCCGCTCCCCGATCCACCGCCGAGCCGGCGCCCCCGGCGGTTCCCGCGCCGCCGGTGCCGCCCGCGGTCGCGCCGCCGCCCGGCGGCCGCACCGCCTGGCTGGCCTGGTCCATCGGCGTCAGCGTCTACATCCTCGCGGTGATCCACCGGACCAGCCTCGGGGTGGCCGGGCTGGACGCCGCCGAGCGCTTCGCGATCGGTGCCTCCGCGCTCTCCACCTTCTCGATCCTCCAGGTGCTGGTCTACGCGGCGATGCAGATACCGGTGGGCCTGCTGGTCGACCGCTTCGGCCCGCGCCGGGTGCTGCTGTTCGGCGTCCTGCTGCTCAGCGCCGGACAGCTCGCCTTCGCGTTCTCCTCCTCCTTCGCCCCCGCGCTGGCCTCCCGGGCGGTGCTGGGCTGCGGTGACGCGATGACCTTCATCAGCGTGCTGCGGATCGCCGCACGCTGGTTCCCGGCCGCGAAGAACCCGTTCGTCGCCCAGCTGACCGGTCTCGCCGGGATGGGCGGCAACCTGGTCACCACCGTCGTCCTGGCCGACGCCCTGCACCGCGAGGGCTGGACCCCGACCTTCACCGCGATCGCCCTGCTCGGCGTCGCGGTCTTCGCCCTGGTCGCGCTCTTCCTGCGGGAGGCCCCGGCGGGCGCGCCGCTGCCGGCCGGGGCCTTCGTGTCCGGGCCCGTGGCGCCCCGGCCCGGCGTCGGCCGGCAGGTCCGGCAGGCGTGGTCCGAGCCCGGCACCAGGCTCGGACTCTGGGTGCACTTCACCACCCAGTTCCCCGGCAACGCCTTCGGCCTGCTCTGGGGCCTGCCCTACCTGGTGGAGGCCCAGGGCATGTCGCGCGCCGGGGCGGGCGGGCTGCTCACCCTGCTGGTGCTCGCCAACATGTCCTTCGGCTTCCTCTTCGGCCGGGTGCTCTCCCGCACCGCCCGGGCCCGGATGCCGATCGTGCTCACCGTCATCGCCGCCACCGGGCTCGGCTGGGCGCTCGTGCTGGCCTGGCCGGGCGGACACCCGCCGGCCTGGCTGCTGGTCGGGATCATCCTGGTGATGGGCAGCAACGGCCCGGCCTCGCTGGTCGGGCTGGACTACGCCCGGGCGCGCAATCCCGTGGAGCGGCTCGGGACCGCCTCCGGGATCGTCAACATGGGCGGCTTCATCGGCACGATGATCACCCTGTTCGGCATCGGCGTCCTCCTGGACGCGCTCAGCCCGGCCGGCAGCGACACCTACTCCGCCGACGCCTTCCGCTGGGCCTTCTGCTGGCTCTACGTGCCGCTGGCGGCGGGCACCCTGATGATCCTGCGGCTGCGGCGCAAGGTCGCCGAGCGGGAGCGGGGCGCGCCGGCCCCGGCCTGACGAGCGGCCGGCCGCGGCCGGAGCACCCGCCTGCCCGGCCGCCCGGGCCGTGCGGGCGGGCGCCGTGCGCTCCGGCCGTGCGGGGAGAGCCGGTCAGGCCGTGACGGAGAAGTTGGCCAGCACCCGCGAGGCCAGCTCCCGGTCGCCCTCGACGGTGACCGGGCCCGGGCGGCCGCGGCCGCAGGCGAGCCGGACGTACGTCTCCCAGTCCAGCGTGAGCTGGACGTCGGGGGCGAGGCTGATCGACTCGTCGACGGTGCCGCGGCCGGCGTCGTCGACCCGGACGGTGCGCAGGAACTCGACCGGGCCGGTGACGTCCACCACCAGCGTCGTCCCGGCCGGGGCGCCGGCCCGGTGGGCGACCGCCTTGGGCAGGGCCTCCAGCAGGACGTCGCGGGCGAGCAGCGCGGCCGGGGAGTCCAGGTTGCCCGGCGCGGCGAGGGCCCGGCGCAGGTCCTGCTCGTGCACCCAGACGTCGAAGGCCCGGTGCCGCAGCAGCTCGTGGTACGGCAGGTCGCGGCTGAGCGGCCCGGCCGGGAAGCGGACCGCCTCGGACGGGGTCTGCTTGGCGCCGCGCAGCGCGCGCGAGCGGCGGATGATCGTGTACTCCAGCTCGCCGGTCATCTCCAGCGCGGTGTGGCAGCGGCGCTTGTCGACCGGCAGCTCGATGTAGCGGGCGAACTCGGTGGTGACGTGGCGCAGATCACGGGGGAGCGAGTGGATCGGGCGCGGGTCGCCGAGCAGCTCGGACTCGACGGCGATGACGTGCGAGACGACGTCCCGGACGGACCAGCCGGGGCACTCGGTGGCCCGGTTCCAGGAGCCCTCGGGGAGAGGGGCCACCAGCTCCGATATCGATTCGATGGACTGCGTCCACGCCTCGGTGTAAGCCTGCACGGTCTGGTTGTCCGTCACGGGAATCTCCGGCCCTCCGTCAGCTGCCTTGCCACGCGCGCCCTGGTTCGGGGTCGGACGGGAAAGTCCGGCTTCCGGGCACACACGCTAACCGCACGTTACGCTGCCGGGTGAGAACAGGGCAGCGCTTTCGGGTGACGATCGTAGGACTCTTGCCGTGGACGGTGGTACTGTGCGCGCTTCATTGATCCAACTCGCGGTCTCCGACGCCGAGCCGCCCGCCGAGCGGCGGGCCCGGGCGGCGGCTCTGGTCCGCGCCCAGCAGGGGGCCGACCTGGTCGTCCTCCCGGAGCTGTGGCCGCTGGGCGGTTTCGCCTACGACCTCTGGTCGGACGGCGCCGAGTCGCTGGACGGGCCCACCTCCGACGCGATGGCCGCCGCCGCGAAGGCGGCCGGGGTCTGGCTGCACGCCGGGTCGATCGTCGAGCGCGACCCGGACGGGCCGATCTACAACACCTCGCTGCTGTTCGCCCCGGACGGCGAGCTGGTGCACACCTACCGCAAGATCCACCGCTTCGGCTTCGACAGCGGCGAGGCGGTGGTGATGGGCGCCGGGCAGGAGATCGTCACCGCCGCCACCGACTTCGCCACGCTCGGCCTGGCCACCTGCTACGACCTGCGCTTCCCGGAGCTGTTCCGGGCGCTGCTGGACGCGGGCGCGCAGCTGCTGGTGGTCCCGGCGGCCTGGCCGGCGCGGCGGCGCGAGCACTGGACGCTGCTGAGCCGGGCCCGCGCGGTCGAGGAGCAGGCCTACGTGCTGGCCTGCAACACCGCCGGGACGCACGGCGGGGTCGAGCAGGCCGGCCACAGCATCGTGGTGGACCCGTGGGGCCGGGTGCTGGCCGAGGCGGGTGCGGGGGAGGAGGTGCTGACCGTGGAGTTCGACCCGGCGGAGGTGGCCAAGGCCCGCGCCGAGTTCCCGGTCCACCGGGACCGGCTGCTGGGGATCCCGGCCCCCGTTCAGCGGTGACGCCCGGGGGCGGGTGAGCGTGGCTTTCCGGGGCATACGGGAGGCTTGTACAGGACGGCGGCATTTTTGAGAAGATGAGCCATCGTCGTGTTACCAGCCGTTCTTCAGCCGGCCTGTCCCGAGGCAGACCGTCGAGCCTGCCCGAGGAGGTCGCGCGCATGTCCGGCACCGGCGCAGGCGACACCAGCCCCGTGATCCAGCGCAACAGCCTGCGCGAGCAGATCGCCGGCGCGCTGCGCGAGGAGATGATGGCCGGCCGGCTGGCCGCCGGCCGCAACTTCACCGTCAAGGAGATCGCCGAGCTGTACGGGGTCTCCGCGACCCCGGCCCGCGAGGCGCTGGTGGACCTGGGGGCGCAGGGACTGCTGCGGGCCGAGCACCACCGCGGGTTCACGGTGCCCGAGTTCGGCTGGGCCGACTTCCTGGAGATCTTCGAGTCCCGGGTGCTGCTCACCGACAGCTGCTTCCGCCAGCTCGCCGTGCGCGCCGCGGTGCCGGACGCGGGCCGGCTGCCCTCGCTGCGCCGCCGGGCGGACGCGGCGGTCCGGGCCGTCCGGGCGGGCAACCTGGACGTGATGGTGGGCTGCGACCGCCGGTTCTGGCAGGAGGTCGCCGGGCTGCTCGGCAACCGCCGGATCGGCGACTACCTGGACTGGCTCCGGGTGCAGTCCTGGATGTTCGCCGCGCCCTACCTGCGGACGATGCCGACCCTGGGCGGGGTCTGCTGGGACCGCCACATCGAGCTGGTCGAGGCGATCGAGGGGCACGACCTCGCGGGCGCGCACCGGATCGTCTGCGAGTACAACCTGTTCACCGTACGGGTGCTGGCCGGACTGACCGGGGAGCCGGTGGAGTCGGTGGGCGTGCTGTCGCTGCTGGCCGCCGGGCTCGACCCGGCGCCCGCGCCGTCGGGTGGGCCGGGCGGTGCACCGGGCGGTTCCTCGGTGTCCGCGGGCTCCGATGCGGGCGGCGGGCCCCGCCAGGGGGAGTCCGGTGACACCCCGGTGGGCCGGCCGGAGCCGCTCCGGGCACCGGAGGCCGGCCGCGGCCGGGAACGCGAGCTGGGCCGGGAGCTCGGCCGCGAGCTGGGCCTCGGCCTCGGCCTGGTGCCGCAGCCGCGCACGGCGGCGTACGGGCGCTTCGGCCGCCGATCGGCCGACCCGTCGGCCGGCCAACTGCCGGAGGGGCGGCCCGACCCGCACCGCGCGCCGGGCCGGTAGGGTGGGCGGTCGTCGTCCCGGGCGGTCCCTGTACCGACCGTCCGGACACCGACCCGTCCATCCGTCGTCCGCCCGCGCGGACGACCCCGCCGCCCGGAGAGGAAGAGCCGGCCCATGGCCTGCGACCTCTGGCTCGTCCCGCTCGTGGACGTGCTGAGCCACAGCCCCGACAATCCCTTCCGGGACGATCTCGCGCTCTACAACGCCGTGTTGACCGCGCACGGGCTGCCCGAGGTGCCGGTGTACCAGTACGTGCCGGGGATAAGCGGGGCGGTCGAACCGATAGCCGCCTTCGACTACGACTCGCTGCACTTCCTGCGCCGCGCCTACTTGTTGGGCCTCACCGGCCTGGACATCACGCCGGTGGACGCGCTCGGCGGCGACTACGAGCAGCTGTTGGAGATGTTCGAGAGCAGCGCGGAACACTCGCACCTGGTCTGGCACTTCGACCACGCCGGGGCGTACGTGCCGATCGAGTTCGCGGTGCCGCTGGTGGACGACGCGCTGCTCGCCTCCGGCGGCCCGCTGGGCTCCAGCCACGGGCTGCTGCGCGAACTCCAGGCCGTCGCGCCGGCGCTGGGCATCGACCCGCTCAACCCGCCGGACCCGACCAGGCCGCTCGGCCCGACCGGTCTGGAGCAGCCGTTCGGCCCGCCGCTGGACGACCTGCACCCCTTCGCCCGGGAGCGGCACGCCTGGGCGGGCCTCTACGCGGCGGCCACCCGCAGCCTCACCCAGGGCTCGATGATCGTCTTCGCCTGAGCCCGAGCCTGAGCCTGGGCCCGAGCCCTGCGCGCCGGGAGCCGGGAGCGGCCTCCGCTCCCGGGCTCCGCACGGCCGCCCGGGGCCGGGCTACCGCAGCGGGCCCTCCGGCGGCCGCTGGCGCGGCATGGTGGGCCGGGTGCCCGGCGGCGGCAGGATCCGCACCTGGGCGCCGATGCCCGACTCGCTGCGGCCGCCCCAGCTGCCGGAGGCCTGGGTGGGCAGCTGGGTCATGCCCGCCCGGAACTCCAGCATCCACTCCGAGGTCTCGGTGCGCACCATGTCCGAGACGTCCTCGCAGAACCGCCGCAGCACCCCCAGGCAGCGCTCGGCCGCCTCGCCGGCGGTGCCCTCGGTGGGGCCGAGCACCTCCCGCACGCACTCCGACGCCCAGTCGAACTGGAAGGCCTCCAGGCGGCGTTGCAGCGCCTGCGCGGTGGAGACGTCCCGCATCCAGCCGGAGGTCAGCCCGAACGCCCGGTCCGCGCCGTAACAGGCCGCGGCGAGCGCCAGTCCGACGTAGCCCCAGCTGGTCGCGTTCGCCACCGTGCCGGTCAGGTCCACCAGTGGGGCGGTGACGCCGCCGACCGCGAAGCCGGCCGTGCCGAACCGCAGCAGACGGGCCCAGCGGCGCTTCCAGACCCGGTCCCGGCGGTACCAGTCGATCGCCTCCACCGCCCGCTCCTCGGACCAGCGGTAGAGCTCCTCCAGTCGCTCGGCGGGCTCGCCCCAGTCCCCGAGGGGGAACTGGCGGGCGCTCAGATCGGCCCGGCGGCGGGTGGAGGCCCGGGGCGCGACTGCGGCGACGGGCTGGTCCTCCTCGCCGATCTCCTTGCCCCAGGCACTCTCCTCGGGCTGCATTTCCGGCTGGCTCACCTGTGGGGCTCCCTGTGGCGGGCGGACTGCTGGGTCTGACATCGCGTCCTCCTGACAAGTCATCGGCCTGACGGGCCGTGAAACGTCGGACGACGGATCGGATGCACACGGCGCCCCCGGGCGAGTGTGGGTGCCCCGGGACGGCGTACCGGCCGGTGGCCGGCGGTTGTCCATCAGCACTTCTTACCGCCAAATGGCTGACCATGGGGGCGCTTCGCCAATGATCGTTACCGGATTCGGGCACCGGATGCCGAGGTGAGCGGGTTGCGGCGGTCGGCGAGATTTCACCCGTCCGAGCGAGGCCCCGGTGACCCGCTGTCCTGACCCGGACACCGGGGGCGCACCGGCCGACCCGCCGCTTGGAGGATCCTCCGACACCGGCAGCGTACGGACGGCTTCACCTGGAGCTTCCGACGGGACCGGAGGGCGACGCGAACCGGCCACCGACTACCCTTGCCAACCGTGAAGGTCCTCGTCATCGGCGGCGGCGCCCGCGAACACGCCCTGTGCCGCTCTCTGTCCCAAGATTCCGCCGTCACCGAGCTGCACTGCGCCCCGGGTAACGCCGGGATCGCGCAGGTGGCGACGGTCCACCCCGTCGACCAGCTGGACGGTGCGCAGGTCGCTGCGCTCGCCCGGCGGCTCGACGCCGACCTGGTCGTGGTCGGCCCGGAGGCCCCGCTGGTCGCGGGCGTCGCCGACGCCGTGCGCGCGGCCGGCATCCCGGTCTTCGGCCCGTCCGGCAAGGCCGCCCGGCTGGAGGGCTCCAAGGCGTTCGCCAAGGACGTCATGGCCGGCGCCGGGGTGCCCACCGCCCGCTCCTACGTCTGCACCACCCCCGCCGAGGCCGCGGAGGCGCTGGACGCCTTCGGCGCGCCGTACGTGGTCAAGGACGACGGCCTGGCGGCCGGCAAGGGCGTCGTGGTCACCTCCGACCGCGAGGCCGCGCTGGCCCACGCCGCCTCCTGCGAGAGCGTGGTCATCGAGGAGTACCTCGACGGCCCCGAGGTCTCGCTGTTCGCGATCACCGACGGCACCACCGTCCTCCCGCTCCAGCCCGCGCAGGACTTCAAGCGCGCGCTGGACGGCGACGAGGGCCCGAACACCGGCGGCATGGGCGCCTACTCGCCGCTGCCGTGGGCCCCCGAGGGTCTGGTCGAGGAGGTCCTGGAGACCGTCCTGCAGCCCACCGTGGACGAGCTGCGCCGCCGGGGCACCGAGTTCTCCGGCCTGCTCTACGCGGGCCTGGCCCTGACCTCGCGCGGTACCCGGGTGATCGAGTTCAACGCCCGCTTCGGCGACCCGGAGACCCAGGTCGTGCTGGCCCGGCTGCGCACCCCGCTGGCGGCCGTCCTGCACGCCGCCGCCACCGGCTCGCTGGACCAGCTGGAGCCGCTGCGCTGGGACGACGGTGCCGCCGTCACCGTGGTGATCGCCTCCGAGGGGTACCCGGCGGCGCCGCGCACCGGTGACGTGATCGAGGGCCTGGCGGAGGCCGAGGCCGCCGACGGCACCGCCTTCGTGCTGCACGCGGGGACCAGGGCGGACGAGGACGGCCGGGTGCTCAGCGCCGGCGGCCGGGTCCTGTCCGTCACCGCCACCGGCACCGACCTCGCCGAGGCGCGCGGCCGGGCGTACGAGGCGGTGGGCCGGATCAGCCTCAAGGGCGGTCAGCACCGCACCGACATCGCGCTCAAGGCCGCGCAGTAGCCAGAGCGAGCGAGCTATTTAAGCCGCGAGCCGAGCGCATTGAAGCGGCTCAGGGGCGCTGCGTCCGGGGGAAACAACCCCCATGGACGCAGCGCCCCGCGGCGTTTCCGGGGTGGGTGGCACGGGAGTGGTTCCGACGGCCGCCGCACCGTTCGGCGGCCGGAATCCAGCCCATCGAGTGACAGCAGCCGCATCCGGCTGACGCAACCGGCTGCCCGGCCTTATGGTGCGCTGGTCCGCAGCGCCGTGGGCCGTGCCGCTCGCGGCCGCGCCGGGTAGCGGCGGTCGTGCGGGGGGATGCTGGACGGCGTCCGGCCGGACCGGCACGCCCGGGCCGCTTCGCACGGCACCCGGCACGGTCGTCCGGATTTCGGGCACCGTCACCGGGACGAGTGGAAACCGGGGCGATCCGGAACACCCACCCGGACAAGGGCGTCAAGAATGTCAGAAGCGCCACGCAGCATGTACTACCGGGATCGGCCGTCGCCGCTTCCCGGTCGGAACTGATCGTTTCGAGTCGGCTCAGGGCCCCGTCGCCGGGCGTCCGAGGGCTCCGAAGGGGGTGCCGCACCGTATGGCCGCTGTCGACACCGCGCGCGCTCACGCCCAAGCGGTTCTGCGGGTCCGGGGGCTCGCCCTGGCCGCCGCCGTACTGCCCGCCGCCGCCGCGGTGGTCCTGCTCGCGGGCCGGTTCACCGGCCGGCTCGGTGCGCCCGGCGCCCCCGACGCCGCCGGCTGGGACGCCGTCCGCTGGGTGGTCTGCGCGGTGGCCGTCGCCACCCTGCTGGTCGCGGGCCTGGCCGCCCGGGCCCATCGCCGGGCCGTCCCGCCGCAGACCCCGGTCGTCCCGCTCGCCCGGGCCCAGGCCCCCGAGCTGTACCGGCTGATCGACGAGCTGGCCGACCGGCTGGAGGTCCCCGCGCCCTCCGCGATCGCCCTCACCCCGGACTGCGACAGCTGGTTGGAGGACCTCCCGCCGGCCCGGGCCGGCGGGACGCGCCGCCCGTCGGGCCCGGCACCCGAGCCGCCCGCGCCGGTCCTGGTGATCGGCTCGCCGTTCCTCTGGTGGATGCGCGCCGGCGAGCTGCGCGCCCTGCTCGCCCCGGTGGTGGCCGGTACCGCGGCCGCCGCCGACCCGGACATCGCCGCCGCCCGCCGCTTCCTGCGCGGCCTGGACGCCAGCCTGGACGCCACCCCGCCGCCCGGCGTGGTCGGCGCCCCCGCGCCCGCCGCACCGAGGGCCGGCCGCCGCGGCCCGGCCGCGCTGACCGACCGGATCACCCGCCGGCTGCTCGGCGCCTGCCGGGCGCACTCCGCCGAGCTGGAGCGGGCCGTCGCCGGCTGGGCGTCCGAGCAGGCCCGGGCGGTCGACTACGGCCTGCGGATCGCCGCCCAGGAGCAGGTCGGCCTGGCCTACGCCGGCTGGGACCGGCTGCTCACCCGGGTCGCGCTGCCCGCCTGGCGGCTCGGCCGGCACCCCGCCCACCTCAACGCCGGTGTGGTCGCCGCGCTCACCGAGCTGTCCCGGCGCGACCGGCTGGCCGACGGTTACGGCAGCCGCCTCGGCGACCGCCCCGCCTGCGACCTGCTGGAGGAGCCGGGCACGGTGGACGAGGCGGTCTCGCTGCTCGCCGCCGAGCTGTTCTTCGGCCGGCCCGCCTCCGGGGCCTGGCGGGAGGTGGAGTGGTCCGACTACCCGGCCGAGGTGGTGGACGCCGGCTGGCGGGCCCGCGCCACCGCGCTGCAGTCCGCGCTGGACCGGCTCGCCCCGCAGGCCCGCCCCGGCGCCCCGACGGTGACCAGGCTGCTGGGCCGGCTCGCCGAGGGCGGCGGCGAGCAGCTGGCCGCCTCGCTCACCGCCCAGCTGGCCCGGACCACGGCCCCCGCCCCGCTGCTCGAACCCGTCCGCACCGGGCGGGACCTCCTGGTCGACCACGTCACCGCGATGGTCTGCTGCGCGGCCGTCGACACCGCCGGCGCCACCCCGGGGCTGGACTGGCTGGACGGCCCGGTGCTGCTGATCGGCGGGGTGCGCCGCACCGATCTGGCCGAGCCGGTCGCCCAGGCCGTCGAGCAGGGCCAGGACGGCCCGCTGCGGGCCTGGTTGGACGCCGCCGACGTCCGGCTGGAGAAGCCGGTCCGGCTCTGAGTCCGGAGGGCGCTCGGTGCCGGGGCTCGCGCCCCCGGGGCGCTCGCCGGGGGCAGGTCTTCGCAGGCCGGGGCACCTCCCGGCGGCGGGCCGGAAGATTCTCCGGCACTAGTTGCTACCGTAGGGTGACGCAGCGCCAGCACTCTGTGGTGTATTAGACCGCACGCACAGCCGGGAGGCACATGCCAACCGGCGGAGGGTGCATCTGTGGGAGGGGCGCGTGGGGACGGAACTCAACCGCCGCTGGGAGTCCGGAACGCACGCGTACAGCGTTTCCGACCCCTTCGGCCAGGGGCCGCTGCCCTGGCTGCGCAGCCCGGACCAGTACCTGGCGGGAGCCGAGGGGGCCGTCCCCTGGTACGTCTCGGTGGACGCGCCGGGCCAGCAACCGCTGGCCGGCGGCGCCAGACCCAAGCCCTCGGTCGGCACCCCGCAGGGCGCCAACGACGTGGTGCAGCAGATCAAGGGCTTCGCCTCGGCGGGCGTGGTCCGCCCCGGCGGCTCGGTGGACTTCCGGGTCACCGTCAACCCGCCCCGCGAGTTCACCGTCGACGTCTTCCGGATCGGCCACTACGGCGGCGACGGCGCCCACCACATGACGTCCAGTCCGCTGATCGCGGGGCTGTCCCAGCCGGCTCCGCTGGTGGTCGGGCGGACGGTCTCCTGCCACCACTGGTGGCACTCCTGGCGGCTGCAGATCCCCACCCACTGGCGGCCCGGCGCCTACGTCGCCGTGCTGACCACCGGCGACATGCTGCACCGCAGCCACATCCCCTTCACGGTCCGGGACTTCGAGGACCAGGCGCGCGCCGCCGAGCTGCTGCTGGTGATCCCGGACGTGACCTGGCAGGCCTACAACCTCTTCCCCGAGGACGGCCGCAGCGGGGCCAGCCTCTACCACGCCTGGGACGGCCAGGGCCGGCTGGTCGGCGAGCCCGAGGCGGCCGTCACCGTCTCCTTCGACCGCCCGCACGCCACCGCCGGCCTGCCGCTGCACGTCGGCCACGCCTACGACTTCATCCGCTGGGCCGAGCGCTACGGCTACGACCTGTCCTACGCCACCGCGACCGATCTGCACGCCGGTCTGGTCGACCCGGCCCGGCACCGGGCGCTGATCTTCCCCGGCCACGACGAGTACTGGTCCGAGCCGATGCGCCGCACGGTCGAGCGGGCCCGCGACGGCGGCACCTCGCTGGTCTTCCTCTCCGCCAACACCATGTACTGGCGGGTCGAGCTGAGCCCCGCGCCGGGCGGCGAGCCCAACCGGCTGCTCAACTGCCGCAAGCGGCAGAAGGTCGAGCCGGGCAGCCCGGCCACCGGGGTGGGCGGCGCCGCCAGCGCGCTCTGGCGGGACGCCGGCGAACCGGAGCAGCACCTGCTCGGCCTGCAGTACTCCGGCCGGGTCGCCTCCCCCGTCCCGCTGGTCGCCCGGCACACCGCGCACTGGCTCTGGGACGGCACCGGCGTCCAGGAGGGCGACGAGCTGCCCGGGCTGGTCGCCGGCGAGGCCGACCGCTACTACCCCAAGGTGGCGCTGCCCCGGCACACCGAGCGGGTGCTGCTCGCGCACTCCCCGTACCGGGACCTCGCCGGTCGCACCCGGTACCAGGAGACCTCGCTGTACCGGGCGCCGAGCGGTGCGTACGTCTTCGCCGCCGGGACGTTCGCGTGGTCGCCCGCGCTGGACCGTCCCGGTCTCACCGACGAGCGGATCCAGCGGGCCACCGCCAACCTGCTGGATCGCCTCTGCAAGAACGGCTGAGACCGCCCGGGCGGGGTCCGCGCGGGCGGTCATGACAGACTCGGGTCCACTGACCTCCCCTTTCGCGCCCCACGCCCGCGAACGACCCCTGAGGACTGAGACGACCTTGAGCGGATTTGTCACCAAGCCCGAGCCGGTCCAGGTGCCCGGCCTGGTCCACCTGCACACCGGCAAGGTGCGCGACCTCTACCGCGCCGAGTCGGGTGACCTCGTGATGGTCGCCAGCGACCGCATGTCGGCGCACGACTGGGTGCTGCCCAACGAGATCCCCGACAAGGGCCGCGTCCTCACCCAGCTCTCGCTGTGGTGGTTCGAGCGGATCGCCGACATCGTGCCCAACCACGTGATCTCCACCGAGGTCCCGGCCGGCGCCCCCGCCGACTGGAAGGGCCGCACGCTGGTCTGCCGCAGCCTGGAGATGGTCCCGGTCGAGTGCGTGGCCCGCGGCTACCTGGCCGGCTCCGGACTGACGGAGTACGAGGCCGACCGCACGGTCTGCGGCATCGCCCTGCCCGAGGGCCTGGTGAACAGCTCCGAGCTGCCCGCCCCGATCTACACCCCGGCGCTCAAGGCCGACGTCGGCGAGCACGACGAGAACGTCTCCTACGAGGAGACCGCCCGCCGGATCGGCGCGGAGCTCGCCTCCCAGCTGCGCCGCACCACCCTCGACGTCTACGCCCGGGCGCGGGACATCGCCCGGGCGCGCGGCATCATCCTGGCCGACACCAAGTTCGAGTTCGGCCTGGCCGACGGCGAGCTGGTGATCGGCGACGAGGTGCTCACCCCGGACTCCTCCCGCTTCTGGCCCGCTGACGACTGGCGGCCCGGCCGCTCGCAGCCGTCCTTCGACAAGCAGCTCATCCGGGACTGGCTGGTCTCCCCGGCCTCCGGCTGGGACCGCTTCAGCGAGCTGCCGCCGCCGGAGCTGCCGGCCGAGGTCGTCGAGCAGACCAGGGCCAAGTACATCGAGGTCTACGAGCGGCTGACCGGCCTCAGCTGGGCCTGAGCCGTCGGACGCCCGCGGGCGCGGCCGGGTCCCGGACCGGGAGGTCTCAGATCCAGCCGTGTTCGCGGGCGATCCGCACCGCCGCGTGGCGGTTCTCGGCGCCCAGCTTGGTGGCGGCCGAGGAGAGGTAGTTGCGGACCGTGCCCGGCGAGAGCGCCGCGCGCTCGGCGATCCCGGCGATCGAGGTGCCGTCGGCGGCCAGCTCCAGGACGTCCGTCTCGCGCGGGGTCAGCGGCGTCTCGCCCGCGCTGATGGCGTCCGCCGCCAGCTCCGGGTCCACGTACCGGCCGCCCGCGCGCACCGTACGGATGATCCCGGCGAGGTCCGCCGCGGAGACGGTCTTCGGCAGGAAGCCGCGCACGCCGACCTCCAGCGCCCGCTTCAGGTAGCCCGGGCGGCCGTGGCCGGTGACGATCATGGACCGGCAGTCCGGCAGCAGCCGGCGCAGCTCGGTGGCCACCTCGATGCCGTCCAGTCCGGGCATCTGGAGGTCCAGCACCGCGATGTCCGGGCGGTGCGCCTGCGCCATCGCCAGCGCCTCCGGCCCGGAGGCGGCCTGGGCGACCACGGTGATGTCCTCCTCCAGGGAGAGCAGCGCGGCCAGCGCCCCCCGGATCAGGTGCTCGTCGTCCGCGAGCAGGACGCGCACGGGGGCGGTGTCGGTCATCGGGGCCTTCTTCCGGACGGGAGCGGTGGTCGGGGCGGGGGCCGCGGTCGGCGGCGGCGCGACAGGGGTCAGAGCGGGACGCTGGCGAGCATCCGGAACCGGCCCGGCCCGGCGTCCGGGACGGTCAGCTCGCCGTCGTGGGCGGCGAGCCGCTCGCGCAGCCCGCGCAGCCCCGTCCCGCTGCCCCGGGACGGGATCGGCACGGCCGGCACCCCGTCGTTCTCCAGCTCCAGCACCGCCCGGCCGTCCTCGCGCCGCAGCCGGATCGAGCAGTGGCCGGCCTCGCTGTGGCGCAGCATGTTGGTGGTGGCCTCGCGGATCACCCAGCCGAGCACCGACTGCACCGGCAGCGGCAGTCGGTCGGCGTCCTCGCCCAGGTCGATCTCGCAGGCCACGTCGGCGGAGCGCAGGACGGCGCGGGCACCGATCGCCTCGGCGTGCAGGTCCGTCGTGCGGTAGCCGCGGACGACGTCCCGGACCTCGCGCTGGGACTCCTGGGCGATCCGCTGCACCTCGGTCATCTGGTCGGCGGCCTCCGGGCGGCCCCGGCGGGCCAGTTGCACCGCGAGCTCGCTCTTCAGCGCGATGGTGGTGAGGTTGCGGCCCATCACGTCGTGCAGGTCTCGGGAGAACCGCAGCCGCTCCTCGGCCACGGCCAGCCTGGACTGGGCCTCGCGGGCGGTGTCCAGCTCCCAGACGACGGACTGCAGCCAGGCGCAGCCGCGGCAGCTGAGGCCGACGAAGGCCATCGCGACGAGGTCCCCGACCAGCATCCCGGCGGCCGCCGGGGCGCCGATCCCGGCCAGCAGTGTGGCCGGGACGACCAGCAGCCGGGCGCCGATCCCGGTGAGGCACGCCTGCCGCATCGTCAGGCCCACGCTCGCCGGGCCGAAGGCCGAGGCCGCCAGCGCGGAGACGACCACGGCGGTGAACGGGGGACCGGTGTTCTCCGCTCCGCCGGTGGGGCCTAGCAGCAGGACGGCCCAGGAGCCGGCGATCGCCACCCCGCCGGTCAGCAGGAGCCAGCGCAGGTGGTCGGACGGCCGTTTCAGGTAGTGGTCGAGCGAGGTGCGGAACGCCCGGAAGGCCAGCAGCGTGGTGGCCAGGCCGACGACCATGCTGACCCGGACGGCGTCGCGGAGCTGTTCCTGCTGGGCGGCGGATCCGACGGCCAGCAGGATCACCATCATCAGGATCAGCGGCATCAGATAGAGCGACCAGCGGAGGTAGAGCTCGGACCGCTGCGGCTTGCCGTAAGCCTTCCAGGTACGCACCGGCCTCAGTACGCCCATCTGCCCGCCCCCCGTTCGATCATGATCATTGCTTCGCTCTTCCTATCAGAGAAGGCTCAGCGGCGGGGCTCCCAGCGGAAGTAGCGGACGGCACCCCAGGCCGCGAGGCCCAGCCAGACCGTGCCGGTGACCAGGTGCGGAGCGGCGGTGGACCAGGTGCCGGCGAAGCCGGTGGCGGCGGCGGAGCCGTCGGTGCCGAACCAGCCAAGGCGGATCAGCTGGAAGGCCGGGGTGGTGGGCAGCAGTCGGCAGACGTCGGCCATGCCGTCGGGCATGACCTCCAGCGGGACGAACAGGCCGGAGCCGAACTGGGAGAGCAGCAGGACCGGCATGGTGGTGATGCCGGCGCTCTCGACCGTCTTGGTGAAGGCGCTGGAGAGGGCGGCCAGCGCCATCAGGGTGCCGATCGCCAGGACCAGCCCGGCTGCCATCAGCAGCGGGTTCACCGGTGCGCTGAGGTCGAGGGCGACGGCGCCGCCGACGGCGACCACCAGGCACATCAGCAGGGCCAGGCCGACCGAGGGCACCGCGGTGCCGGCCAGGATCTCGACGTCCCGCGCCTCGCCGGTGCGCAGCCGCTTGAGCACCAGCTCGCCGCGGCGGGCCACGTAGGCGGCGGTCAGGTTGTAGTAGACGACGAAGGCCAGCACCATCCCGACCGCCCCGTTGACCAGCAGCGAGTCGACGTCGAGGCCGGGGTTGGTCTCGGCCTGCTGCTCCAGCACGCTCCGCAGGCCGCCGATCAGCAGCAGCGGCAGCAGCAGGGCGGTGAACAGCGCGGTCCGGTTGCGCAGCAGCAGGGTGGCCTCGGCCCGGCCGAGGGCGAGCAGCCGGCGGCCGGTGGTGCTCCGCGGTCCGGTGCTGCTCTGCGGGGCGGTGGCGGTGCGGGCGGTGGCGGTGGTCATCGGGAGAGTCCCATCAGGCGGCGGCGGGCGGTGGGAGCGGCGGGGGCGTCGGCCTGGGGCCGGTGCGCGGCCTCGGAGGCGATGGCGAGGAAGGCCTCCTCCAGCGAGGCGCTGCGGGCGTCGAGGGCGCCGAGCGCGATGCCGTGCCGGGCGGCCCAGCCGAGCAGGTCGGTGAGGGTGGCCTGGAGCTGCCCGGTCTGCACGGTGATCCTCCGGCCGTCGGCGACCAGGGTGGCGCCGGCCAGCGGCGGGAGGGAGGCGCCGGTGAACTCGGGGAGTTCGAAGGTGATCCGGGAGGGGCGGCCGGCGATGACCTCGGCCACGGTGCCGGCGGTGACGATCCGGCCGCGGTGCATGATGGCCAGCCGGTCGGCCAGCTCCTCGGCCTCCTCCAGGTAGTGCGTGGTGAGCAGCACCGTGGTGCCCTGGGCGCGCAGCTCGCGGACCAGGCGCCAGACGGCGGCGCGCGCCTCGGGGTCGAGACCGGTGCTGGGCTCGTCCAGGAAGAGCACCTCGGGGCGGCCGAGCAGGGCCATCGCGAGGTCGAGCCGGCGGCGCTCGCCGCCGGAGAGCTGCTTGACCCGCACGCCCCGGCGGTCGGCGAGGCCGACCAGCTCCAGCGCCTCCTCCAGCGGGCGGGCACCGCTGGTCATCCCGGCCCAGCTGCGGCCGGTCTCGGCGACGGTGAGGTCGCCGGGGAAGCCGCCCTCCTGGAGCATGATGCCGATCCGGGGGCGGAGCGCGGCGCGCTCGCGGTGCGGGTCGTGGCCGAGGACCCGGACGGTACCGGCGGTGGGGGCGGCGAGGCCCTCGATCAGCTCCATGGTGGAGGTCTTGCCGGCGCCGTTGGTGCCGAGCAGCGCGAAGAGCTCGCCGCGGCCGACGGTCAGGTCGACGCCGCGCACCGCGTGGTAGCCGGTGGCACCGGAGCCGTAGTGGCGGTGGAGGTCGGTGACCTCGATCACGTGATCGCTCGCGGTGCGCGGCTGGCTCGTTTCCATGGCTCAAGCCTTTCGCGGCCCGGGCGCCGCGGGCAGTGCGCACTCTCATCGGAACGGGGTGCGGATCCACGGGTCGGCGGTGACAAATGTCATCGGTCGGAGCCGGGCGGGAAAGCGCCGGCCAAGCCGCGGGCAAGCCCGGGGCAAGCCGGGGAGCGACTGCATGGGGAATGCCGAAGGGCCCCCTCGACCGAGGGGGCCCTTCGTACTGGAGCGGACGACGAGATTCGAACTCGCGACCCTCACCTTGGCAAGGTGATGCTCTACCAACTGAGCCACGTCCGCAGGATGGAACTATTGAGTTGTGCTGTGCTCGCACACTGCGAGCGGACGACGAGATTCGAACTCGCGACCCTCACCTTGGCAAGGTGATGCTCTACCAACTGAGCCACGTCCGCACGGTGCCTGGTGGGGCACCGGCCGCCTCTTCGGATCTCTCCGTTGCGGCGACGAGGAATACTCTACCCCATCGATCGGGGTGGTCGCCCCACCCTTTCGGGGCAGGTGGGACGACCGGGTCCGGCGGGGTCAGTTCGCCTCGGCGAAGGCCTCGTAGACGTGCTTGGGGATGCGCCCCCGGGCGGGCAGCTCCATGCCGCGCGACTGGGCCCAGGCGCGCACGGCGGCCGGGTCCGGGGTGAGCGCGGTGCGGCGGAAGGACTTACCGGTACGGCTCTGGCGGCGGCCGGCCGCGACGAACGGAGCGAGGGCCTCCCGCAGCTTTTCCGCGTTGTCCAGGGACAGGTCGATCTCGTACGACTTCCCGTCGACGCCGAAGTGGACGGTTTCTGCGGCGGCGCCGCCGTCCAGGTCGTCGGAGAGCGTGACAACTACACGCTGAGCCATGGGTGTCAATCCTCTCGGGCAATTCGGCCGAAGGGCGCGGGGTGCGCTCCCGTGGCCTGATGTGCACCACTCGCGCAAGCGCATACGGGCAGGCCCGATGGCGTGCCGGATACGCAGCACTTGCCGCGGCAGGTGGCCCTATTCTGCACCCGAAGCGGGTCGAAATCGAAGAGTCCGGCTTTCTTTTCCGTATATTCACGTGTCTTCGGTGCGCTGTCGGATACCCGGTGCACTCGGCTGGCCGATCTGTCCGGAGTGCCGGTATTCGGGTGCTCTTCGGCCGTTCTCGCTCGGGCCGCCGAATCCGGTGAAATGGGGTGTCCGGGGGGAGGCGGAGCCCTTGTGGCGTAAGGGTCGTGAGTCTACGCGCGTCACCCTGCCCGGCCAGCAAAGTCACCCGAAACCCCCGGTAGTCTGGAGTTCCCCCGCCTCACCGAAGACACCACCGGGAGTGCCAGTGGCACGCGTCGTAGTCGACGTCATGCTCAAGCCGGAGATCCTCGACCCCCAGGGACAGGCGGTGCAGCGTGCACTGCCCCGTCTCGGATTCACCGGGATCGCCGACGTCCGCCAGGGCAAGCGCTTCGAGCTGGAGCTGGAGGGCCCGGTCGACGACGCCGCGCTCGCCCGTATCCGCGAAGCCGCCGAGACCTTTCTCGCCAACACCGTGATCGAGGACTTCACCGTCCGCGTCGAGGAGACCGTGGCAGCGGTCCCCTCCTCCGTCGTCGGAGACGCCAAGTGACCACCCGAGTCGGCGTCGTCACTTTCCCCGGCTCCCTCGACGACCGCGACGCCCAGCGCGCGGTCCGCCTGGCCGGCGCCGAGCCGGTCGCGCTCTGGCACCGTGACAAGGATCTCCACCAGGTCGACGCGGTCGTCCTGCCCGGCGGATTCAGTTACGGCGACTATCTGCGCTGCGGCGCGATCTCCCGGTTCTCGCCGGTGATGGACACCATCATCGAGCAGGCGAAGCTGGGAATGCCGGTTCTCGGTATCTGCAACGGCTTCCAGGTGCTGTGCGAATCGCACCTGCTGCCCGGTGCGCTCACCCGCAACGACTCGCTGCACTTCGTCTGCCGCGACCAGAAGCTGCGGATCGAGAACGCCGGCACCGCGTGGACCCGGGATTACTCGGCCGGTCAGGAAATCGTCGTCCCGCTGAAGAACGGCGAGGGCCGCTTCGTCGCCGACGAACACGTCCTGGACGCGCTGGAGGCGGAGGGCCGGGTGGTCGCCCGCTACGTCGACGTCAACCCGAACGGTTCGTACCGCGACATCGCCGGTATCACCAACGCCGCCGGCAATGTCGTCGGCCTGATGCCGCACCCGGAGCACGCCGTGGAGCCGCTCACCGGTCCGACCACCGAGGGCCTGGGCTTCTTCACTTCCGTCCTGAAGCAGCTGGTGAACGCCTGATGACCCTCGACACCGTCAAGAACGCCGAGCAGACCCCGGACGCCGGCCAGCCGTGGTCCGAACTCGGTCTCAAGGAGGACGAGTACACCCGCATCCGGGAGATCCTCGGCCGCCGCCCGACCGGCGCCGAGCTCGCGATGTACTCGGTCATGTGGTCGGAGCACTGCTCCTACAAGAGCTCCAAGGTGCACCTGAAGCAGTTCGGCGAGAAGGTTCCGCCGAACGACGCGATGCTCGTCGGCATCGGCGAGAACGCCGGTGTGGTCGACGTCGGCCAGGGCTACGCGGTCACCTTCAAGGTCGAGTCGCACAACCACCCGTCGTACATCGAGCCCTACCAGGGCGCGGCCACCGGCATCGGCGGCATCGTGCGCGACATCCTGGCGATGGGCGCCCGCCCGGTCGCCGTGATGGACCCGCTGCGGTTCGGCGCGGCCGACCACCCGGACACCCGGCGCGTGCTGCCCGGGATCGTCGCGGGCATCGGCGGCTACGGCAACTGCCTGGGTCTGCCGAACATCGGCGGCGAGGTCGTCTTCGACTCCTGCTACCAGGGCAACCCGCTGGTCAACGCGCTCTGCGTGGGCGTGATGAAGCACGAGGACATCCACCTCGCGCAGGCCTCCGGCGCCGGCAACAAGGTCATCCTGTACGGAGCCCGCACCGGCGGCGACGGCATCGGCGGTGTCTCGGTGCTCGCCTCCGAGACCTTCGACGCCACCGGCCCGGCCAAGCGCCCGGCCGTCCAGGTCGGCGACCCGTTCCAGGAGAAGCTCCTCATCGAGTGCACCCTGGAGATCTTCTCCGAGAAGCTCGTCAAGGGCATCCAGGACCTCGGCGGTGCCGGCCTCTCCTGCGCCACCTCCGAGCTGGCCTCGGCCGGCTCCGGCGGCATGCGGATCGAGCTCGACACCGTGCCGCTGCGCGACAACACGCTCTCGCCCGAGGAAATCCTCATGAGCGAGTCGCAGGAGCGCATGTGCGCCATCGTCGAGCCCGGCAAGGTCGACCGCTTCCTGGAGATCTGCGAGAAGTGGGACGTCATCGCCACCGTCATCGGTGAGGTGACGGACGGCGAGCGGCTGGAGATCTTCTGGCACGGCGAGCTGGTGGTCGACGTGCCGCCGCGCACCGTCGCCCACGAGGGCCCGACCTACCAGCGCCCGTACGCCCGCCCCAGCTGGCAGGACGCGCTGCAGGCCGACGCCCCGAGCGCCGAGCGGCTCGCCCGCCCGACCACCGGTGAGGGCCTGAAGGCCGACCTGCTCAAGGTCGCCGGCTCGCCCAACCAGGCCTCCAAGGCGTGGATCACCGACCAGTACGACCGCTACGTGCTCGGCAACACCGTGCTCTCGGTGCCCGAGGACTCCGGCATGATCCGGATCGACGAGGAGACCAACCTCGGCGTCTCGGTCGCCACCGACGGCAACGGCCGCTACACCAAGCTGGACCCGTACACCGGCGCCCAGCTGGCCCTCGCCGAGGCGTACCGCAACGTCGCGGCCGGCGGTGCCAAGCCGCTCGCGATCTCCGACTGCCTCAACTTCGGCTCCCCCGAGGACCCGGACGTGATGTGGCAGTTCGCCGAGGCCACCCGCGGTCTGGCCGACGCCTGCCTGGCGCTCGGCACCCCGGTCACCGGCGGCAACGTCTCGCTCTACAACCAGACCGGCGAGACCGCCATCCACCCGACCCCCGTGGTCGCGGTGCTCGGCGTCATCGACGACGTCACCCGCCGCACCCCGATCGGCTTCGCCGAGGAGGGCCAGCTGCTCTACCTGCTCGGTGACACCGAGGACGAGCTCGGTGGCTCGGCCTGGACGCAGGTGGTCCACGACCACCTCGGCGGTCTGCCGCCCAAGGTCGACCTGGACCGCGAGAAGCTGCTCGGTGAGATCCTGATCGCCGCCTCGCGCGACGGCATGATCGACGCCGCGCACGACCTCTCCGACGGCGGCCTGGGCCAGGCGCTGGTGGAGAGCTGCCTCAAGGGCGGCCACGGCGCCCGGATCATCGTGCCCGAGGGCCAGGACCCGTTCGTGTTCCTGTTCTCGGAGTCGGCCGGCCGCGCGGTCGTCGCGGTGCCGCGCAGCGAGGAGCTCCGGTTCAACGACATGTGCACCGCGCGTGGCCTGCCGGCCACCCGGATCGGCGTGGTCGACGGTGATGTCCTGGACGTCCAGGGCCAGTTCACCGTCTCGCTGGCCGAGCTGACGGACGCCCACACCGGCGTCATCGAGGCTCTGCTCGCCTGACCGGACGGACCGGACCGGCGCGCCCCGAGCCAGAGGGGGCGCGCCGGCCCGGCCGTCTACGGGCCCGGCCACCGGCCCGAACCACCGCCCCGAGCGGCGAAGCCCCGCCCGGCCCGTCTTGGGCCCGGCCCCGCCGTCTTGAGCTCCGCTCCGCCCTCCTTGACCCCCGCCCCGCGCGTCTTGACCCCCGCCCCGCGCGTCTTGGGCCCGGCCCCGCCCTCCTTGGGCCCGGCCCTGCCCTCCTTGGGCCCGGCCCTGCCCTCCTTGAGCCCCGCCCCGCCCTCCTTGGGCCCGGCCCCGCCCTCCTTGACCCCCGCCCCACGCGTCTTGAGTCCCGCCCCGCACCGAACCCGCCCCGAGCCGAAGGGCCGCGCCGGTACCGAAAGGGAGAAGGGACGGAGCGACGCAGGAGCGACGGAGCGCCGACCGTCGGCACCGGGACAAGCGGCCCGGAGGCGAGCGGGCGAAGATACTGCCCGGAGGCGAGCGGGCGAAGATACTGCCCGGAGGCGAGCGGGCGAAGATACTGCCCGGAGGCGAGCGGGCGAAGTCACTGCGTACGCTGCGGGGCATGCCTCCCAAGTCCCGTACGTACCAGCCCCAGAAGGTGCGCGCCGCGCTGGCCGCGCAGACCCGGGCACTGCGCGCCGCCGTCCACGACCTCTGCGCCGACCCGGTGGCCGAGCAGGTGCTCGCCCGGCCGACCAGGGTGGGGCAGTGGTCGGTGCGCGAGCTGCTGGCCCACCTGGCGGTCCAGCTCGACTGGGTGCCCGCCCACCTCGGCGACCCGCTGGAGGGGCGGCCGCCGCTGGACCTGCTGGGGTGGGTGTCCCGGGTCGCCGAGGTCGCCCCACTGCTGGACGCCGGGGCGCGCGAGCACGCCGCCGCGGAGTTCGGCGGCTCCCCGGTGGAGGTGGCGGCGGCCTTCGACCGGGCCGCCGACGCCCTGCTCGCCGCCCTGGACGGGCCCGAAGTCGCGGACCCGCAGCGGCGGTTCGAGATCCGGCTGGGCTCGATGCTGCTCTCCGACCTGCTGGTGACCCGGCTGGTGGAGGCGGTCGTGCACGCCGACGACCTGGCCGACGCGCTGGGCCGGGCCGCCTTTCCGCACGACCGCCAGGCGCTCGCCGCCGTCACCCGGTTGCTGGCCGACGCCTTCGCCGACCGCACGCCGGGTGGGGCCGTCGAGCTGCGGATCCCGCCGTACGCCGTGGTGCAGGCCGTGGAGGGCCCCCGGCACACCCGGGGCACCCCGCCGAACGTGGTCGAGACCGATCCGCTGACCTGGATCCGGCTCGCCACCGGGCGGACGGACTGGGCCGCCGCGGTGGACGCCGCCGCGCTCTCGGCCAGTGGCGAGCGCAGTGACCTCGCGGCCTACCTGCCGGTCCTCGGCTAGGCCCGGCAGGAGCGGGGTCTAGGGGTGGAGCTGGGCGGCGAGCTGCTCGGTGGCCTTCCGGAGTGCCTCACCGGTCAGGGCGGGCTCCAGCGTGGCGTTCACGGTGTCCTGGGAGAGGGTCAGGGCGATGTCGCCCTTGCCCTTGGCCGCCACCCGGGCCACGCCCACCGACGCGGCGCCCGGGGTGACCTTGGTCCGGCCGGCCGTCGGCTGCTCGTCGGCGAACTGCTTCAGCTGGTCCACGCCGAGATTGCCGGCGCGTTGGATGGACGGCAGCATCATGTTGACCACGGGCCCGTTCTCCGGGATGGCCAGCAGGTCGATCCGGACCGGGGTGGAGCCGACCGTGTAGGTGCAGGTCACCCAGGCGCTCGGGGGCGTGGCCGGTATCGAGGGCATCGAGGGCGGCGCGGAGACGCCGGAGGGCCACGGCTCGCCCGGCTTGCCGTTGCCGAGGTCGGTGCCGACCGCCGGCTCGTCCTTGGCCCCGGGGGTCACCGGCCGGTCGATCCCGGCCGACTTCAGGGCCGCCGGGAGGTCCAGACCGAACGGGCACGGCCCGGTCTTGGCGAGCCCCTGGGCGGTCGACCGGACGTGGTCGTAGGAGAGGCTGCCGGCGCCGGTCACGTCGCCGGAGGAGGAGCAGGAGGCCACGGCGAGGAGGAGTCCCGCGGTGCCGGCCACGGCGAGGAGGCGGCGTCCGGCCGCGGTGCGGTCTGCTGTCATGTGAGCAGCCTAGAACGGCCTTGTGCCGGGCGGTCGGTGAACATGTACCAGCTCTGTCCCGGCACCGCCGGCGGCCGCGGCGGAGCCCCCTGGTGCCCCGGGTCAGGGCACCGACGGGCCGCCGAGGTAACCGCCGTCCGCCGTGTACGGCCAGGCGTTGGGTTCGCAGCCCTTGAGGCCGTAGATCTGCTGCATCATCGCGGGTGCGGGCTTGCCCTGGCCCGGGCAGGTCTCGTGCCCGTGGCCGATCCGGTGGCCGACCTCGTGGTTGACGATCAGCGCCCGGTACTCGTCGATCGGGCCGCTGAACTGCGGTGAACCGGTGTTCCAGCGCTTGACGTTGACCAGGACCTGGTTGCCGACGTTGCAGTTCACCTCGCCGCGGGTGTTCAGGCCGGCGGCCCCGCAGATCCGGTCCACGGCGGCCGGCGAGGCGATCTTCACGGTGAAGTCGTACGCGCCGCCCGCCACCAGCTGGAAGCCGTTCCTGCGGTCGTTGGTCCAGCCGCGCGGGTCGGCGAGGATGCGCTGGACCTGTGCGGCGGCCGCCGCCGGATCGATGCCGATGCCGTCCTCGACCTCGACCCGGTAGCGGCGGACGGTGCCCTTGCCGACCGGTGCGGCCGCGCCCGGGGCGACGGTGAAGGTGCCCGCGCCCCGGTCCGGTCCGGGGTCCGGCGTGCTCGGCTCGGCGGGCGTGGGCACGGTGGTGGGCACGGGTGCCTGGGCGGGTGCCGGTGGCGCCGTGGGGGTGGGCGCCGGCGCCGGAGCCCCGGCGGGCGGGGCGGCGGCCGGGGTGCTCGCGTCGGGCGGGGCCACCCGGCCCTGCGCGGTCCGGTCGGCGGGCCGGGGGTCGGGGTGGTCGGGCATGAGGAGGGTGACGCCGAGGACGGCCACCGCCGCCACCAGCGCGGTGATCATCCCGGGACGGATCCGCCGCCGCTGCCGGCGTCGTCGGCCGGTCCGGCCGGCACCGTGCGGGCGGTCGGAGCGGGAACCGCCGGTACGTCCACCGGCCGCGCGGGAGCTGCGCGTGCGGGAGTCGCGCTGGTCGGGTCTGGCTGCGGGCACGGTGAGGCTTCCTGTCGGACCGGTGGGGTCGCGAAAGCCTTCGAACCTCCGTGCGCCCCCCTCGCCCGGACACCCTGACATGGAGACCCGGTGAATGTCTACATACCGGGTATACACACCGAAAGGGGACCGCCCCCGCTGCCGCCCTTTCGGACGGCAGCGGGGGCGGCCGTGGCGCGCAGGTGCCTACGTGTGGTGCGGGCCGGTCAGCCCAGGGTGGCGGCGGCGGTCGGCGAGCTGTCCCGGAGGAACTGGGCGCAGCGCTCGGCCTCCTCCTTCTCGTCGATGGCCGCGGCGGCCCGGCCGAGCCCGTGCAGCGCCCGCAGGAAGCCGCGGTTCGGCTCGTGCTCCCACGGCACCGGGCCGTGGCCCTTCCAGCCGGCCCGGCGCAGCGAGTCCAGCCCGCGGTGGTAGCCCGTGCGGGCGTACGCGTAGGACTCGACGGTGCGGCCGGCGGCGAAGGCGTCGTCGGCGAGCTGGGCCCAGGCCAGCGAGGAGGTCGGGTACTTCGCCGCGACCTCGGCCGGGGAGGCGCCGCCGGCCAGCAGCTCCAGCGGAGCGGGCTCGGCGGGCAGGTGCGTCGGGGGCGGACCCCCGAGGAGGTTCTGGTGAATACTCATGGCCCCCAGTGAACCACTGGGGGCCATGAGCCGGGGACCGGCCTCGGGAAGCGGCGGGGCTTCCGGGCGGTGCCTACTTCAGGCGGTTGCCGGCCGAGCGCAGCTGCTGGGCGGCCTCCAGCACGCGGGCGGCCATGCCGGCCTCGGCCAGCTTGCCCCAGGTGCGCGGGTCGTAGGTGTTCTTCTTGCCGACCTCGCCGTCGACCTTCAGCACACCGTCGTAGTTGCGGAACATGTGGTCCACGACCGGGCGGGTGAAGGCGTACTGGGTGTCGGTGTCCAGGTTCATCTTCACGACGCCGTTCTCCAGCGCGGTGGCGATCTCCTGGGCGGAGGAGCCCGAGCCGCCGTGGAAGACGAAGTCGAACGGGTCCTTCTTGCCGTACTGGGCGCCGATCGAGTCCTGCAGCTCGCGCAGCAGCTCCGGCTTCAGGACGACGTTGCCCGGCTTGTAGACGCCGTGCACGTTGCCGAACGAGGCGGCCAGCAGGTAGCGGCCCCTGTCGCCCAGGCCGAGGGCCTCGGCGGTGCGGACGGCGTCGTTGACGGTGGTGTACAGCTCGTCGTTGATCTCGTGCGTGACACCGTCCTCCTCGCCGCCGGTCGGGGTGATCTCGACCTCAAGGATGATCTTGGCGGCGACGGCCTGGGCCAGCAGCTCCTCGGCGATGGCCAGGTTGTCGTTCAGGGTCTCGGCGGAGCCGTCCCACATGTGCGACTGGAACAGCGGGTTCTGGCCCTTGGCGACGCGCTCGGCGGAGATCGCCAGCAGCGGGCGGACGTAGCCGTCCAGCTTGTCCTTGGGGCAGTGGTCGGTGTGCAGCGCGACGGTGATGTCGTACTTGGCGGCGACGATGTGCGCGAACTCGGCGAGCGCGACGGCGCCGGTCACCATGTCCTTGTTGTGCTGGCCGCCCAGGAACTCCGCACCACCGGTCGAGATCTGGATGATGCCGTCGCTCTCGGCCTCGGCGAAGCCGCGCAGCGCGGCGTGCAGGGTCTGCGACGAGGTGACGTTGATGGCCGGGTAGGCGAACTTGCCCGCCTTGGCCCGGTCGAGCATCTCGTTGTAGACCTCGGGAGTTGCGATGGGCATGCGAATCCGCTCCTGTCGGGTTGCGGCGTACGGACGGTGCTGTCCGACGCTGTGTACGCCTCTGTTACGACTCCGGGGTACCGGGGCCTACGCGCGGCTCTGCGGGGCGGCCACCTGTACCAAGGTTCGAAGCGCCGCCGCGGTACGACAATGAGGGTGTTTGCGACCGCGGTCCGGACGCCGGAGCCATCTTCCCATCCCGAGCCCGGGCGACACCATGTGGCCCGCCTGTCGGGACGGCTGCCCACGTGCGACGAAGGGATGACCACCGTCTCGCCCCCCGGGCGGAAGCCCGCGTCAAGACCGGCCCGCTATCCTGCGGCCGTGGACTACAACCAGCTGGCCGTCAACTTGCTCGACGCCAAATCACTGATCTCGTCCCTCGGCGCCATCGGGCTGATCGCGATCATCTTCGCCGAGACCGGCCTGCTGGTCGGGTTCTTCTTCCCGGGCGACTCACTGCTGATCATCGCCGGCGTCGCCTCCTCCAACGCCGCCTCGTCGGTGCTCGGGGAGGGGACGAAGCTGCCGATCGCGGCCCTGCTGATCGGTGCGCCGCTGGCCGCCATCGCGGGCGCCCAGCTCGGACACCTGATCGGGGTGAAGGTCGGACCGAAGATGTTCGACAAGCCCGAGTCGAAGATCTTCCGGCGCGAGTACGTGCTGAAGGCGGAGGAGTACTTCAACAAGTTCGGGCCCGGCAAGGCCGTGGTGCTGGCCCGCTTCATGCCGATCGTGCGGACCTTCCTGAACCCGGTCGCGGGCACCCTGGAGATGCCGGCCCGGACGTTCTTCCTCTGGAACGTGATCGGCGGCGTGCTGTGGACCGAGTCCATGCTGCTGATCGGCTACTTCTTCGGTGACGCGCTCGCCCCGGTGATCGACAAGTACCTGATCCCGGCGGTGCTGCTGATCGTGCTGCTCTCGATCTCGCCGATCCTCATCGAGGTGATGCGCGAGCGCAAGAAGAAGAAGGCCGGCGGTGCCGAGGCCGCCGAGGCCGAGGCCGCCCAGGCGGGTGCCGGGCGCCACCGCCGCGGCTGAGCGCCACCACGACGAACGGCCGGGGCCGGGTCCTGTTTCACGTGAAACAGGACC